>CAZZVG010000216.1:0-7920 GCA_964657295.1 Iningainema sp.
TAGGGTGGGCAATGCCCACCAACTATTAGAGCTTTTGCCTTTTTGCTCTTTACCCGTCTTTTCTAGGACGATCGCATTGACAGAATAAAGGTCTGCATCTGTATTTTTCAGGCAATTCGCGCAAATTAATTACAGTCGGGTAGATACAATATCGTAGGGGCGCGGTCTCCGCGCCCTTACAATGTCGTCAATTCTGTTTCTTAAACTTTCTGAAACCTCTCTGCTACAAGGAGAGAAGCTTACTCCCCAAACCTTGTAGGGAAGGGGCTGGGCGTATGGAAAGTGCGATCGCACCTCATTATCCGGAATTCCAAGAAGTGCGATCGCTATTTTCTCCTCAGCAACTTTAACAATCTTGACTTTGGTATATTGCACCCATCTCAGTAGCAAAAAAATCAATGTATAAATGAAATAATAGTTACCTTGACTTACAGAGGCTCATAGGTGTCTGTAATTCTGTCACAGAGGCAAAAATGTGAGTCCTTATAACGAAGCCGACACACGAGCAAAACTCATTGACCCCAAAATTAAATTATCGGGTTGGGGTGAAGGTCTAATTGAGCGCGAACATTACTTTGTTAAAGGTCAAACCGTAACTTCTGGCAGAATTTATCTAGTAGGCGATGAATCCCGACGACGACAACCTCGACGTGTCGATTATTTGCTCCGTTACCACGGGCAGATGATAGCTGTTTTGGAGGCGAAGGATGAGACGAAAACTATTGATGCGGGTTTAGAGCAAGCAAAATCCTACGCCAAAATGTTGGATGTGCCTTTTGGTTATTCCAGCAATGGGCATGGGTTTGTAGAGTTTGATTTTTTCTCAAATCAAAGCCGTGAATTATCTTCATTCCCAACACCAGAAGATTTATGGCAGCGTTGGGAGCAGTATCGCAGGCAAACAACTGCACAATTTCCAAGTAATGGTGTTGCAGAAACTAGAGGTTTTTACGCAATAAAGCTTCAGCAAATTAATCCCTTGCTGTATCCTTTTTGCTCTGCTTCTATTTGTGGCAAAGAACCCCGCTATTTCCAAGAAGTGGCTATTCGTCGTGTAATTGAGCGGATGATGGCTGCTCAAAAACGCATTTTGTTGACAATGGCAACAGGTGCAGGAAAAACTTTTACTGCATTCCAGATCGTTTGGAAGTTGAAAAAATCAGGTTGGCTAAAAAAACCTGTTCTCTTCATCACAGACCGCATTGCACTTTCTAATCAGGCGTATAACGCATTTACTCCTTTTGCTACAGGACAATCAGACCCACGAGGGTTAATTCGTGGCGGAAAGTTTAATGCTAACCGTGAACTTTACTTTGCTCTTTACCAGTCTCTTGATGCAGTAGATAATGGTGAACCATTGTTTAAGCGTATACCTCGTGATTTTTTTGGGCTGATTATTATTGATGAGTGCCACCGTTCTGGTTTTGGCAAGTGGAATGCTATTTTGCAACATTTTAGTGATGCTATCCATTTGGGGATGACGGCTACGCCTAAGCAAAGTGAAAGTGTTGATACATATGCTTATTTCTGCGCGGAAGAACCGGAAATTCCTATCGACCCTGAAGACCCTTTAAAGGGAAATTGGCAAGCACCTGCTTACAGCTACAGTCTTGGTCAAGGGATTGAAGACGGTTTCCTGGCTACTTATAAGGTGCATAAAGTTAGGACTAGTGTTGATAAAAACGGACTACAAATCGAAGATGCACAAGTACAGGGTGCAGAAATTTATCTGCCAGAAAACTCAAAGTTGCGGGATGTTTATTTAACAGCACAGTTTGAGCGCGAAATTACTCTGCCCGATCGCAGCGCCGCAATGGTAAAACATCTAGCAGGTTTACTTAACCGCTTTGGGGCAATGAACAAGACAATGGTTTTTTGTGTAGATAGAACCCATGCCCGATTAGTAGCCCGTTTGTTGCAAAATGAATTTTCTAGTCTTGGTTATTCAGATTACGCAGTGCCGATTATTGCCGAAGAAGGAGAAGCCAGCTTTTGGCTAGACCAGTTTCAAGATAGCGATCGCCAGACTCCAGTAGTGGCTACCACCGCCGAGTTGCTAAGTACTGGTGTAGATGTGCCATCGTGTAAAAATATCGTCTTTATGAAACCGATTTCCTCGCCAATTCTCTTCAAACAAATTATTGGTCGAGGTTCGCGCATAGATTCGACAACTGGCAAGGAGTGGTTTCGGATTATCGATTATGTAGCAGCCTCCAGGCTTTTTGATGAATGGGATTCTCCTCCTGAAGAACCAACGGTTGAAATTACGGGAGCAAGAACTAGTGTACTGGAAGGAACCGTGGTTCATGCTGATACAGGAGAACTGTTGGTTGGTGCTTCTGTAAGTGCGCTTATCGGTGTTAACCAACAAACTAGTCCCGTCCGCACTGATAACAATGGATACTTTCGCTTTGAACAGCTTCCGGCGGGAAGCATTCGTTTGTCAGTAACTGGTACGCGATTTCGACTCCGGATAGTAACGATTGAAACCGAGCGAGATACCACCCAAACGGTTACTATTGAACTCAAACCCCAAGAAGCACCAGTCGGTAAAATTCGCGTCCAAGGGTTGGAGGTAACAATTGCTGATGAAGCAACATTTCTTGTGGAGGCTACAGGCGAACAATTGACCTTAGCACAATACTTTGACTATACTAAAGCAAAAATCATGGGCTGTGCGCTAAACTGGGAACAACTCCACGAAATTTGGACAAACTCTACCTTGCGGCAAGCGTTTCTGGAAGAGTTAGAAGCAGAAAGTGTCCACATTGAGGTAATAGCTGAGGTTTTAGCGCAACCAAGAGCAGACCAATTTGACCTTTTGGCACATATTGCATATGGTAAACCAATTCATACTAGAGACGAGCGGGTTGAAGCATTCCTGAACTACGAACAGCAATTTTTGCAAAGTCGAACTCTAGAAGCACGGGAAGTAATTGTAGCCTTACTCGACAAGTATCGCTTGGCGGATGTACAAGAGATGGTAAATCCTGAAGTTTTTCGGTTGTCGCCTTTCCGAGAGATGGGACAAGTATCAGGAGTAGTCCAACGTTTTGGTAGTATTAATAATCTGCGTCTAACATTAAATGAGGTGCAGCAGCGCCTGTACCGTGAGGAAATAGCGTGAGTCGGGAACAATTAACCAATAACATCTGGCGAGCTTGTGACATATTGCGCCGCGACGATAATTGTGGCGGTGTAATGGAGTATGTCGAGCATATATCTTGGTTGTTGTTCTTGAAGTTTCTGGATGAGCAGGAAGAAATTTTTCAGTTAGAAGCTGAATTAGCAGGGCGAAGTTATCAGCGAGTTATTGATGAAGCGTATCGCTGGTCAAAATGGGTGTCAAAAGCGTTAGGACACAAGGTAGGGGAGAATAATCGCCGCACTACCTCAGAATGGGATGGGGATGGATTAATGCAGTTTGTGCGCTTAAAACTGATACCTCATTTGGCTAGTCTCAAAGGTTCATCAGAGCGAGAGGTTATTTCTGGGATATTTAGCGATCGCACTGTAATTATTTGTGCTTCGCCTTATAACCTCAAGGATGTCCTGGAAATTGTCGATAATATAGACTTTAAAAATCCTGATGATATTCACACCGTTTCTCATATTTATGAGGACTTATTAAAACGACTGGGAAGCGAAAATAAAATGGCGGGTGAATTTTATACACCCCGTGCAATTATTCGTTTCATGGTAGAGGTAATTAACCCCAAAATAGGGGAGACAGTGTATGATCCTTTTTGTGGTTCCTGTGGTTTTTTAGTGGAAGCATATTTACATCTGCAAAAGCAGGAGAAAACAACTAAAGACCACAGCATTATTCAGTATGACACCTTTGTTGGGCAGGAAAAAAAAGCACTGCCAGCCCTACTAGGTATTATGAATATGGTATTGCATGGGGTTAGAGTTCCCGATATTCGTCGGCGCAACACCCTGGCAGAAAATTTAAAAAATGTCCGAAGAACTACAACCGAGAAAGCCAGATCAACCAAATTTAAACGCAGAAAAAATCAAACAACTCCTCACCGAAGCAGCAAACACAGCAGGAGGAACGGCAAAACTTTTAGACCGTCATGTTATCTTTTACCTACCAAATATGCTTGCAGGTGGAGGCTACCCCACGCCTCGACATATTGCTAAAAGTATGATTAGTCTTGCCCAAGTTGAGGCAAATCATAGCCTAGCAGATTTCGCTTGTGGTAGTGCTGGTTTATTAGTAAATCATGCTCATAAACCTCAAGGGCTAACCATCGGTATTGATATTTCCTCAGAATGGGCAAGAATTGCTTATGCTAATGTCAAACTCCATGAATTAAACACTACAATACTCAACAGTAACGCCCTACAAGCATTTATTAAACAAGATGCAATCAAATCATTAAATTTTGACCGAATTATAATCAATCCCCCTTTTGGTGAAAAGATTGATGCTCAATTAGCAGAGTCAAGTTTAAAACAAAAAGTCGGCAGTCGTAGCGAAACCGCACTATTAAGCCTAGCACTGCAAAAACTTTCTCTAAATGGAGGTGCAGCAGTTTTAGTTCCATCAGGAGTTTTGTTTAGTAACAGCACAGCCGAGAGAACTCTGCGTAATCAATTAGTTGATGAAAATTCCCTGGAAGCAGTAATTTCTTACCCAAAAGATGCTTTTCAACCTTATAGTCCTCTCCAAACCCACTTGCTGCTGTTTAGCAAAGTAGAAGCCTCAGAAAAACACCTAACTTGGTTTTTTCAGGTAGAACAAGATGGTTATCCAGCAGGTAGGGGACGTGACTTAACTCAAGAACCTTCCCAGCCTAGTGATTTACCTTTTTTAGAAGCAACCTGGACAAAGCGTAATTCTGAGTTTGATGCTTTACTCCCTGATGAAAGTAACCCAAAAGTTGGTATTAAATGGTTGACAGATGGTAAAACTCCCATAGGTATAATTTGCCAGGGTATAGACGATAACTTAGAAAATATTACATATAAAGCTTTTGACGATCAAACAAGTCAAAAATCTCCTTCTTTACTAGTGGAATTAGTTGCAGCTTCTTCCCAACAGCGAGTTAGCATACAAATTCCTTTAGATTTCTTAAAAACTTCTAATAATAACGAGGAAATAGAAACTGAGGAAGAAGCAGAAACCGATATTGATTTGGAAACATCACAAGCACAAGAAAACGTCAATCAAGTAGTTCAGCTACTTTCGCATCAGGTCAAAGCTGTAGCCATTTCCCTTCCTCCACAAAACCAAATCGCAGGCATAAATCAACCCAGACTGCTAGGCGTAGCCGTTCCCAAATTTGCAATACACGAACAAGCTTATGACCTGCGTCCAGAAACCTATATTAGAACTCAAACTGAATCAAGCACTATTGAATCTCCCAGAGCCCTTTTAGCTAAAATCTACCGTAACCAGCGACAACTAGCTCAACGCATCGATAGTCTTTTTGGGCATTTAGAGTCACCACCCATAGCAACCCAAAAACTACCTTCTCCCATCCAAGCAGAAATTAAACCTTTTGGAAAATTAAGTCAAGAACAAATAAAAATATGGGAAAAAGTATGCGACAAAACAGAGGCAGTAAATGATAATGAAGTAGATAATTATAATACAGCAGCACTTTTTACCCTTGAGGAGTTAAGTACTGCCGGTAACGAAGAGGTAACAGATGTGACTCGCTCAACCATTGACCTTTTAGAGCGTATGGGAATTATAGTAGCTGTAACTGTAGCAGACCCAAAAACTAACGAACCGCTCTCATTTTATCTTCGGGTAACAGAGCGAGACACATGGCATTTAGACTCAGAAGCATCAAACTCAGGGGAGGAAAGCAAATGAAATTACAGCGACTCTACCTGGAAAGTTACAAAGTTCTGCGGAACCTAGAAATTTGTTTTAGTCCTCAAACTGAACACGTCTTAACTCGCGCACCTTCCTACAGCCTTGATTTTTTAGTAGGTGTAAACGGTACTGGAAAGTCAACAGTGCTGCGAGTACTATTTGATTTGATGCGAAAGCTAGAGCGTAATGCACCTGTTGAGTATGCCTTTGAACTAGATTACGAACTGGGATTCGGGAACACCAAACGCCAAATAAAGCTGTCAAATTTCCCAGAAGAAACAGAATTTGAAGACTTCGACAGTGAGGAAGTTTTGCCTATTGGAGAACTTAAGGCTTGGGAAAACGACGAAGAAGTTCAAATTAGCCACAGTATTTTGCCGGATATAGTAGTAGCTTTTACCACTGGAAATGAAACCGCTTGGAAAAATTTAGATGAAATACAGCCCTTTGATAGTGGCTATTTAGAAGCACTGCAAGACATATCTTTACTCGACCGGGCTATACGAGAACTCCCCGGTAAACCACTACGTTTAGACACTTCAGAAAATTTCCAACCAGAAGAAGAAAGTAGATTTTTGTTTATTGAGGCTAATCAACTTTCCCTTGTCACCCTTTGCGGGCTTCTAGCTGATAGAGCTACTGCTGAGAGAAATCGCCGTCTTGAAGAAGTACTGCAAGGTACAAGTATAAGTTCTATTACAGGTTTTTCTCTCAAATTCCGAATGACTGAGGGAACCACAAGCTTTGCAGACCGAGAAGAGGTAAAACGGTTGGCAAAGTTTGCTAACTATGCATTACGCTTAGGTAGTGACTATCTACTGGTATTTGACCTGACAACTCCAGCAAATTCTACAGCAAGAGCGATAATCGAAGAGTTTTCTAATGGTCTACAGCTTTTTAGAATCTTAGCTCGATTAACCAAAATTGGCGATCATGGTCAGTCTGTTTTGCAATTCGTCAACATTTTCCTAGAGCGCTCTAGTTCAGATCATCCTGAAAATGAACAGCAGGACGATCCACCCTTACTTTTGCTCGACTGGTTGAGTGACGGTGAACGTAGCTTTTTGGGACGGATGTGCCTCTTTACACTCTTGGGAGAAACTGAAGCCTTAATTTTATTAGACGAACCAGAAGTTCACTTTAACGACTTCTGGAAACGTAAAATCGTTTCTCTCTTAGATAAAACCCTGGAAAACAGGCAGAGCCATGTGTTGATAACAACACACTCTAGCATTACCCTCACGGATGTGCTAGAAGAAGATATTGTCATACTTGATCGGAACTCAAGTTATACTAGCAACGCCATTAAACCCAGCATTAAAACTTTTGCCGCCGATCCCAGCGACATAATGGTTCACGTTTTTAATGCACCCCACCCTGCAGGTCAACGAAGTGTCTCATATATTCAGCGCATACTCTCAGAGCCAACTAATGGAAACCAGGAAGCACGACGACACACTTTGGAAAATCTTCTCTCAGTGGTTGGTCAGGGCTATTGGAGTTATAAAATACGTCGGGAGTTGCTAGAAATCGAGCCAGAATGATTCATGATGTTGATCTACCAGAAATAACCCGCGAACGACTTACAGATGTCGTAGTTTTGCAAATTTGGCTGTTATTTTACGCAGCTTCTAACTCCACTTTAGACCAAACTGACCGCGGCGATCGCCTAAATCGATGTCCGAGATTTCGTGGAAGGGGTGAAGAAATTGCTAAATGGGTATGGCGAGCAACTGATAGCAGATTAAAGCCTCTCCAAGACATTGCACAAGACCCTACTCCTAGCACTGATAAACGCAAATGGGTTAAGCGGCTTGCGTGTGAAGCATTCAGACTCCTCAAAAAACCTAATGGTACTCTTGAAGCTCTCGATAATCAAACCATAACTCCTTGGCAAAAAGCCGCATCAGATTTTCTAATCGGTTTTTACGAAAACGTTTTACGAGAAGCAAGTAGCCCTAGAAAGAAAAACCCTGGTTTTCCTCCATACATATTTTCGGATAACAATCCTTCTACTTTTGGAGCGCCAAATTTTATGTAACCGTTCAGGGGGGTGTTGATGCAATCGTCGATCCGGTCTGGCAGAA
>CAZZVG010000217.1:0-7916 GCA_964657295.1 Iningainema sp.
GGCACTACCGACAGCAAGTTCGTGATACTCGGCTTTTGTCAGATTGTTGGGGTATTGGTTCGGGGTATTGTCGATCATCAGCCCTCACCCCTTAGCTGCTGTCTCGCTTGCTCACAGTCTAAAATAAACACGAGAGTGAATTTTTTCCCCTCAGTCGGGGAATCAGTCACGGGGTCTGATATATTTAAGTTCTCGATATTTAAGCGATTACTTAAACTTGAAGAAATTTTATCTGTGACTTGATCTACAAGGTTTTCAACGGTGAACATGTTTCCTCCTGTTTTTGGTACAGGAGGCAGCGCCACTATTTAGTTTTTACCCGTGTTCCAAGTCGTGTGTTATTTTTTCTGTCCATGTCTTAAACTAAAACTTTTACAACGCACCGGGAACCAAGGTACTATAGTTTTAGATATTTAAAATGAATTCTTTTTCTGGACGGGTGTCGTTAACTTTTGATAATAGTGGCGGCAACCTCCTTTTTTTTTGTGATTAAAAACTGAAATTAAGCAACAACTCTCTCTTTCAGGCGATATAATTCTACCAGTTCACAGGATCACATCTGCCAAGGAAGATTTGCTTTTCTCAAAAAAGTAGTTTAATTGAAAAAATCTTCCTCCTCCTCAAGGTGGAATGTGACCGTGATTGTCAGACGCCTATAGGTGGTGTACATGCCTCAACTGCCTGGTTGAGAAAAACATAGCATAATCCCTGTACGTTCGTCCTCTTTTGCTACAAATGTAGTATTAATTTCAGAGGGAGCAGTTCGCTGTGAGTAGTTCGCTAGGGGGCTGATTCGCGCTCGTGGTGACAGGTCAGGCAATAGGTATTGCCGTTCTCCATTGGCTTGTGTGGGGTGAAATCATCACACCGATAACACCAATAACTATGGGTCGGCGTTTCCGGGTCATCGAGAAGGGTTTCTAAATCGTTTTCGCTCAAAAACGCATGGGTGAGGGCTTGGGCGTGGTCAAAACCAAAGTCCGGCGTTTCATCAAGGGCATTGTTAATTCTATCGGATAGCTGATTATCCAGGTTTTCGTAATAATCGGCTTTCTCCGGTTCCTGCTGCTTTAACAGCATTAGTTTGGTGTGGGCGATTTCTTCCAGATTGTCAGGGTCTTCCCGCTTGAGATAATCAAGCTGCTTCTGCCAGGAAAATGCGCCGTTTCCATTGGCTTTCAGGTAAACCATTGTTGATACTCCCGTTAATCTCCGGTGATGAGTTTAAATTTTGTCTTCTGCTCGTTCTGCCATGCAATCAGGTTTTGGGTTGCCAGTTCGTCGAGGTAGGTTCTGGCTTTGTCTGCGGTCAACGTATGCCCTTCAATGGTGGTTCGGCAGATATTCCGTACTTCGTATTCGGCGGCATTCCTTGCCAGCAACCAGCCATAAAGCATATCGGCGTTTGGCGCGTTGCTCTCCTGGCGACTGCTGGCACCATCGGCGGTAGTAAATTCCGCATCCAGATAATTTTCTTGTTTTTGGGTGTCCTGTAGGTCGGGTAAATTGGGGACACCCAACAGGCGTTCAAACTCTTTTGCCTTCTCGCCGATTTCCAGCATTAAGCGGCGCTCCTGCAATTGGGTGTGCAGATTTAATCCTTTCTCGAACAAGCGGCTATCGGCGTTTTGCTCCTGAATGGTCTGTTCTTCTATTCGTTCCAAGAGTTCTGACAAGCGTTGATTCCAACTGTAACTGGCGATGCCAGCCACGATCGCCACGGCTAAGCCGATGAGTTTGATATCGGGATAACCCTGTTTTTGATCAACAAACTGATAGCCCTTCGGCGGCGGCATCGCTGCCAATAGGGTGAGGGTTTGGCAGTCCTGGCTCACGCCATAAAACGGGATTTCAATCACGGTGCATTTCTGGTAAATCCGCCATGTGTGAAAGAAACTCGTGACGGCCAACGTGCAACCCGCGACGGTTGCAGTAAAGAAACCAATCGCTAGCGATCGCTCATCAAGTTTTAGCATCGCCTGTCCTCCAATTCCTCACGACTCGAACCACAACCAGCACGGCGGCGGCTCCTGCCCCAAACCAGACGGCCACTTGTAAGGGGAACAACATAAACACATCCCAAAACCCGCCGATTAAGGCAAACCCTAAGGCGGCAGTCCGAAGATAGGCGGGGCGCTTGTCCGAGCCTCGATCCATAAAAATATAGCCAATGATTCCTAGATAACAGAGAACCAGAAACAGGAACATTTGCGGAAACACTTGAACCAGAAAGCAGACGGCAAGGCCGCCACTGAAAAACAACAGCAATTCGGAAAGATTGGCCAAGCGTCGGTGTACATCGGCTTTCATAAGGCTTGCTCCTGAAAGGTAATAACCATTCCTTGGGTCTGCACCCAAGGAAGAAGCTTAGATTAGGCGCTACGGCATTCCTTGCGGGGTCAGGTGTCCCACTTGCAGGAAGTTGAGGGTTTCCCGGCGCTCGGTGCGGTAATCGCTCAACACTTTGGCGCGTTCCCCTTTCAATTCATATTTTCGGGCATTCTCCCCGGTGCCTAAGGCTTCAAGTTGATTGAAATAGCTGATAGCCTGGGTCAAATCGTCTGAGGCGATGGCCGCCAACGTTTGATTTTTGGTTTCAATTAATTGCGTTCTCCGGGCGACATCTAGGGAGAGTTTTTCCGCGTGTTTCTGATAGCCAAAGAAGGCAACCAACACCTCGGCTGAGGCCCGATCAATCTTCTTTTTCGCCTTCAGCATCTGTTTACAAATACCCGCCATGAACTCGGCTTGCCCGACTTTGTAATTGAGGTATTCGGTAATCACGTCTTCCATGATGGGGATGTATTTTAATGCTTGTTTAAACTTCTCCTTATGCTTCTGGGCGAGGTTGATTTGTTCAGTCGTCCAGGTGGCCGGGTCAGTCAAATTAACGCCGCCTAAATCGGCATTCATCACTGAAAGCATCCCGTTGAGTTCGCTAGGTAACTGAACATTCAAGGTAGATTGATTCGCTTTAAAAGCGGGTTTGTTGGTTGTTCCGGTAGCAGCATGACGATTAGTGGTTTTCGTACTGGCTGCGGAATTGTTGTTGGTGAGTTTCATAATTTCTGACCTGAATTAAACGGGCGAATCCGAAAGCAAGGGCAAAACAAATAACGAAGGTGAGCGCGATGATTGGAGCAGGATTAATCTGACTTTCTTCTATCCGCTCGGTGCGGGTGAAGGCGGCGGTCTGGCCTGACGGTAATTCCAAGTCAACGGTTTCTGTGGTCGTTGAGATTTTTTTCATGCCGCGAGAAGTGACGTAAGGGTGTAGTAGCAATAATTGAAATCGGGTGGTTTGTCGTCGGTCGTGTCGTCGTTGTCGGTACGGTGTCGTTTCCCTGGCCTGAAAATTCCTCAGACAAGCCGACAACGGCAGGGCAAGGGGTTCATGGTTCCGGCGGCTCTCTTGTCGTTTCTCCGTACTTGACCAGAGACTGACAGGTTTTAGAGGTATTGTTTATTACTTCAAAAGTATGGATAAGACCGCCAGTACGAAGGGCAATAATGGTAAGAAAAACTCCTATTGTTCCCGATAAAAAAATATTGAGAATCACAAATTTAGGGCAAGGTTGCTGATAGAGTTTTTCCAGATTCTGTCTAGGGTCGGTTTTCACGCTCCAGTACCCACCAGATAGCCCCAACAGCAAACAATGTCGCGCCTATCGGATTAATGACGGCGGCAACCGTTAAGCTAGACGCTGCAAGAGCCGCAAGGGTAGAGATGCCGGCATGATGAATCAGGGTTTGCATTTCTTTGTCTTCCTTTATGACCGAGTGAGGGATAGCTCCCCCTGGTGCTTTCCCTCCGGTTCAAGGGTAATGCCGTATTCGGCGGTCAGCGTGTTCACGAATTGGCTAAAGCCTCGGGATTCCTGGAAATAACTGTCTAAAACGCCGGCGTAATCAACCTGTTTGCGCGGCATTTTTTGCAGCTTTCGCTTGAGCATCTCGGCTTCAATCTGGGGTAGGGCCGCAACCAGACTGACAATCGTATCGGTCTTTTCGTTGACTTGTTCCAATAACCGTTGCGCGACGGCTTTATGCTGGCTTGAATCATCCGCCGCGATTTCCTGAATGATGGCGATCGCTTCCGGCGGCGCAATCGAAACCACCGCGTTTGTTTGCGGGGATAGACTGTTGTTTTGAGTAAGAACGATGTTTGTTTCTGGTTCTCTTTGTGGCGGTAATTCCTGTTGGGCTGAGAGGTTTTCTCCGTTAATGGCTTCTTTGCTCTCGATCGTCGGCGGGATCTCAAAGAAAGGGTGCGGCGTGGGTGTGGTAATAGACATCTCTTCCGATCCTGGTAATTCAGTCAACGTAAGGCTTGAGGGTTGATGGTGGTGGGTCAGTTGATCAACGATGGCCGATAACTGCTGTTCGGTAGGCTCCGAATCCGCGCAATGCTCGAAAAAAATAGGTTTGATATCGCCATAACTGACCTTGATTCCCTTCCGGGACAGTCTTGCTTGAATCTGCTTGAGGTATTTTGTGGGGTCAGACATTTGAAGCTCTCCTTAGTGAGCGCGTGGTCAGGGCAAACGTCAGGACTTGATAGGCTTGGTCAAATTTGTAAAGTTGGTCGGCTTTAAAACTCAACCCTGCTTTGTAGAAACTTTTATAGATGGCATAGTCCCTTAAGTACGGCCTCTTCTGTTGAATGAACGTTGAAATTTCCCGGCCTGAAATAGTTGGAAAGGGAGCATACGTTCGGGTGAACGTTTCTAACTGCTCAATCGCTGCTTTGGTCAGTGGTTTGCGTGGGTTCGCTTTCTTAAATCGGGCATACGCTTTGATGGTTTGATGATCAATTCTCAGCCCCGCCTCGCGGATTTCTCTACAAACCTGTAGCCATTGGTCATGTCGGATGGTTTTGCCATAGATTTCCTGATACTGTTTTCGGTAAGAATCAAAAGATGATTTGACGGGAGGCATCGTTTGCACTCCTGCACTTAAGCCCACGATAAGCCCATGATAAGCCCTAATCAGGGCTTGCAGTGTTACGTTTTATAAACAAGCCCTCATCCGGGCTTATTGTGGTCAGGGCATCCGGCAGATGTGTTACGGTGATGTCTATCATGCTTATTGATCAAACCTATGACTGACAGCGGGAAAACACCGGATTTTCGGATGCGGGTAGAACCAGGAGAATATTATCGAGACGTTCTAAAAGTGGATGCTTTTATGCGGGGCGTTTCGGATCTGGAGCAAGCCAACAGTCTGTTAGGGGCGAAACTACAGGAACGGGAACCGCGTGTCGTACAACGGGTTCAGTATCTTGCCTGGAAGCGCGGCACCACACAGGCGAAACTTTGGCTTGATATCATCACAGGACAAGCCAAACGCATCAGCCCGGAAGAAATTCAAGGGTTACGGGAACAGGGATTGATTGATGAATCAGGGGAGATACCAGGGATATCGTCTTGACAGATTGCGGCTATCAAAATCTCTAAGAGCCGGGAGCAAGCCTTGCATGGGTATTTTAATGTCCAAAATTTAGCCGTAATTGCAGCTAAATTTTAGCCATAAATGACTTTCTAACCGTGCATAATCTCTGCATCCCGCTTTCAAGAGTTTATAGTTTTCCGGTTTAGCCATACACGCACGCTTAGAAAGGGGTGCAAACAGCTTTAAATTTTTAGCCGTATTTTCCACTCTTCGCCGCACGGCTGACTGGATTTGCCTTGCACGGTTTAGCCGTAATTTTTTTCGCATTGTACCTGTTTACTGATATCAGTTTTGATATCAAAGCTGATGACATTCTAGACCGAATCTGAGACAAAGTCAGGGCTATTCATCATGACGAAACTCAGAACGGATCATACCAGCCTATGGTAAGTAAAGCGTGCTTATAAGCAGAAGTGATGGCTAATGGGCATGTCAACGCTCGAATGCGGGTTCTGGCGGTCGTGAACGATAAGTTTTGATTAACCCCTGTCGAGCGGGAATTCCACAACCACGCAATCTCAACCTTTTCAGCCCCCCACACCGGAATACTGTACTTTGTCGGTGTATACTTGTGGAAATGAGATAAACTGCTCCAAGATGAAAATAGATCGTCACGATCAAGCTAAAATTTTATCATCAAATGAGTTGAACCAGTTATTCACCATCGGATTGAAGACCGTTCGTGATCGCGCCCTGTTTGGCATCTGCCTCTACACTGGTACACGCATAGCCGAGGCTTGTTCTCTCCACACAAAAGATGTATACAGTATAGATGGCAGTATTAGACCCAGGATTACGATCCGCAAGAACACCACCAAGGGCAAGATCGAAACGAGATCAGTACCTATTAGTACTGATCTGCGATCTCTTCTTGAAAACTATTCATCATCTAAGGTATATCTGTTCCCAGGTCGCCACGGGTTAGAGCACATTCACCCCGACTCAGCAGACAAGATACTTCGTGCAGCTTTTCTGGAATTGGGGATTGAAGGAGCTAGTACACACAGTTTTCGGCGTACTTGCTTAACCAAGATGCACATGTCAGGTGTGCCGTTGAAAGTTATTCAAAAAATTTCTGGGCATAAAACATTAGGGGCGCTTCAGAAATATTTAGATGTGTTAGATGAGGACTTGGAGTCGGCGGTATCTACCCTAACTTTTTGAGGTGTACAGTAATATAGTAATAGAAAATCATTCAATATATCTCTGTACAAAACTAACGAACATTATGACCAAAATTATTTCTTTATTTAATAACAAAGGTGGTGTAGGTAAAACAACTACTATTTTTAACTTGAGTGCTTCACTTGCCGCACTAGGAAAAAAAATTCTATTGATTGATTTTGATCCTCAGTGCAATCTTTCGATTGCAACCATTGGTTATGATGAATTTTCCGAACATTTAAATAGAACAGAAGATTATCAATACGGAAGGACAATCAGAGCTTTTGCTCAACCATCTCTTCAACCCACACAGAATGCTGATATTCATCTTACTAATCCAAAATATCAAATGTCTATGCTTAATAATCAAAGTATAACCATTCATAATCAGACTATGATAGATGTTGTTCCAGGGGATTTTTGGCTTAATAGTTTTGCTGATATACTTACTGTTGGGACAGATGTAGTACAAGGTACTAGTTTATATCGATTTCTTATTCCATTTTTGTTAGTAGAAGATCTTAAAGGTCGTAACAAATATTATGACTATGTATTAATTGATTTGCCTCCATCATTCAATACACTTGTCCGCTCAGCATTATACTGTTCAGATTATTTTTTAGTTCCCTGTACACCAGACTCTTTTTCTGCATATTGTGTTAGTCTAATTGGTGAGGTTTTACCTACTTTTATAGATGATTGGAATCAAGGTAAACGTCGCTACGAAATCTCAAATAAATATGACAAAATTATCCCGTTAAAAGGTCAACCAAAATTTTGCGGGTGGATCTTTAACGGGTTTGATACAAAAAAATATACTAGCACAGGCGAAAGAAAAGAAATTGGAGCAGATAAAGCTCATTTAGATAGGATTACAAAGACAATAAAAAATGATTTAATTCCTAAATTGAAGTCTGTATCTGCTTATGAGTGCTTACCAACATTCATTAGCTGTGAACCTATTGTCAAAATAGAGGATTTAAATGTAATGGCTTCAGAAATTCAAAAATTAAATGTACCGTTAAAATATTTATCTAGCCAAAGTCCAACTATTTTTTCATCTTGGTCAAAATACCAAAAAGAATTAATGGAAAGAATGGATCAGCAATATGATTTTTTAGCATCATATATAATTAATAATTTTGTTAATTAGGCTATTAGACTTTCTTAAAATTGACATTATGTAGATGTCTAAGCCAGGAAATCGCCCTCTTGGCTTAGACATCCATCCACTATCAACATCCACCTTATAGCCCACATTCCGCACTTCAAAAAGTAATATAAATAAACTACATTGATAG
>CAZZVG010000218.1:0-7913 GCA_964657295.1 Iningainema sp.
TGCTATTGCTGCTTGGTTGCGTCAGGGAGAGGTTGAAGCGGCTGAGATTTATTGTGCTATTTATGATGCTAATAAGTTCAGAGAGGCGTTGCAACAAATCCGCACAATGACCGTGAAATCACCACAGTTTTTCCAAACAGAAGTGGTGCGGTTGTGTGCTGAAGCTGGTGTAGCGGTAGTTGTCGTGCCAGAGCTTCCCAAGACAAGAACCAGTGGAGCAACGCGCTGGTTGAATTCTAATAAGGCGTTGATTCAACTCAGTCTGCGCTACAAAACTGATGACCATCTATGGTTCGCTTTCTTCCATGAATCTGGTCACATTCTGCTACATGGTAAGCGCGATATCTTTCTGGAAGGAAAAGGTGTTGCCTCTATTGAGGATCAAAATAAGGAGGAACAAGCAAATAGATTTGCAGAGGACACACTTATCCCCCCTGCGGAGTTAACGCGATTTCTTGCATCAGTCCAAGAACTTGACACCACTAGTATTCAGCAGTTTGCTGCTGAAATTGGAATTGCACCAGGGATTGTAGTTGGCAGACTTCAGCACGATGGAATTTTGGAACGCAACCGCTGCAACGACCTGAAGCGCCGACTTGACTGGGCATAAATGATTGCTCTGAACTACCCCACGGATTTATTCGTGGGGTAGCATTGTTGTTGCGTCCGAGGTGGGTTATCCCCATTTGTGACAGGTTAAGACTAAATTACTTTTGTCAATTCGTAATTATCCTTAAAATTGAACGAAGTATGAGGTATTCAATTCACATTTATACTGGGTTTTCAGCGACTGAATGAATGATCGGTTGAAATCCACTCGCGTAGGCGTAGCCCGCCGTAGGCATCGCCAGACAAAAATTTTATTTTCAACCCATATTTTTGCCTAATTTTAAGCATTATTACTTATTGACAAATTGTTCATGAGCTTAACCTATCAATGATAGGCTAGGAGTGAGTTGAAAGATCGAAGGCAATCGCGTTTTACTGAAAGATTTTCCAGGTTTCAACAACCATTCTGGCTAGGAGTGGGTTAAAGGATAATAGCAATTTTTCTTATTGCTACTTCACAGATATATTTTTCAATGGGAGGGTTGAAAGGCGCACTTCGTTCGGGATAATTCCGACACTGTATATAGTGAGTTCTATGCGACTTCAATTAGGAAAATCATCTCTGGAAACAGATTGACAAATAATTTGTCGTTTTAGTTTTTTGACAAACTATTTGTCGCCACGGACAAATAATTTGTCGCTCGACAAATCATGTACATTCGCACATTAAATGTCGCAATTCCCAAACAAAGTCGCAACTGCCTTTAAAGCCTGGAAGCTTTATTGTGTAACCATCATAAGCGGTTTACCCCTATAAAAGACAAATTAACTCAATTCGCATATTGTATGTCGCAAATCATATTTTAGCGAATTAAATGTCGCTTATTAAGACTGATATATTTTGCAAATTAGATGTCGCATTTTTGGATAATTCATGGTACATTAGTACCTTAGTTATTCATGAGTGGGTTTCACTCTAATGGCAGACGAAGAATTTGAATTCACTGAAGAATTGACACAAGTTCCAGATGCTATTTTGCTTGACAAGAGTAATTTTGTCGTAGATCCATCGCAAATTATTCTGGAAACTTCGGATAGGCAAAAACTGACATTTCATCTTATCCAGTGGCTTGCTGAATCACCCAACCGCACTATTAAGTCTCAGAGAAAGCAGGCTGTTGCAGATACCCTTAGTGTTTCTACTCGCCAGGTGGAACGTCTCCTCAAGCAATACGATGAAGACAAGTTAAGAGAGACAGCAGGAATAGAACGAGCAGATAAGGGAAAATATCGAGTTAGCGAATATTGGCAAGACTTCATCAAAACAATTTACGAAAAGAGTGTTAAAGACAAACATCCAATATCACCAGCGTCTGTAGTCCGTGAAGTAAAGCGACACGCGATTGTGGATCTTGGACTTAAGCCAGGAGATTATCCTCATCAAGCTACTGTTTATAGAATTTTAGATCCTTTAATCGAACAACATAAACGGAAGACAAGAGTTAGAAATCCGGGTTCGGGATCTTGGATGACAGTTGTAACACGAGATGGGCAGTTACTGAAGGCTGACTTTAGTAACCAAATTATTCAATGCGACCATACTAAACTGGATGTTCGCATAGTTGATAGTGATGGTAATTTATTGTCTGACCGTCCTTGGCTAACTACTGTTGTGGATACTTATTCAAGCTGTCTTGTGGGTTTCCGCTTATGGATCAAACAACCAGGTTCTACAGAGGTGGCTTTAGCCTTAAGACACGCTATTTTGCCCAAAAACTATCCTGATGACTATCAGCTAAATAAAGTTTGGGAAATATGCGGACCTCCTTTTCAATATTTTTTTACTGATGGTGGCAAAGATTTGCACTCAAAACATCTAAAAGCCATTGGCAAGAAACTAGGATTTCAGTGCGAATTACGCGATCGCCCACCTGAAGGTGGAATTGTTGAACGGATTTTCAAAACGATTAATACTCAAGTTCTCAAAGACCTACCTGGTTATACAGGGGCAAATGTTCAAGAACGCCCCGAAAATTCAGAGAAAGAAGCTTGTTTGACAATACAGGATCTAGACAAAATTTTAGCTAGTTTCTTTTGTGACATTTATAATCACGAGCCTTATCCTAAAGAGCCTCGCGATACGAGATTTGAACGCTGGTTCAAGGGAATGGGAGAAAAACTGCCTCAGCCTTTGGATGAACGAGAATTAGATATCTGTTTGATGAAAGAAGCGCAACGCGTTGTTCAAGCCCATGGATCTATTCAGTTTGAAACCTTGATTTATAGAGGAGAATCACTCAAAGCATATAGAGGTGAATTTGTAACACTGAGATATGATCCAGACCATATCCTAACTTTGTATATCTACAGTTGCGAAACTGATGATAATGTAGAAGATTTCTTGGGTTATGCTCATGCCGTAAACATGGATACTCATGATTTAAGTGTAGAAGAATTGAAAGCCCTGAATAAAGAGCGAAGTAAAGCTCGTAAGAAGCATTTTAATTATGATGCCTTATTAGCGTTAGGTAAACGCAAGGAACTTGTAGAAGAACGTAAAGAAGACAAGAAGGAAAAAAGACGGTCAGAGCAAAAGCGTCTCCGTTCTGCATCCAAGAAAAGCTCAAATGTTATTGAAATACGCAAAAATAGAGCTTCAACCTCTTTAAAGAAAGATGATCATCAGGAAGTTTTACCTGAGAGAGTTTACAGGGAAGAAATTAAGATTGAGAAGATAGAACCACAACCACAGGAAAATATTTCAGCGCCAACTGATACTCAAGAAGAGCAGAGACATAAGTTAGTTGTCTCTAACCGTCAAAAAAATTTGCAAAATATTTGGTAAATTATGGTGCAATCGCAACTTGCAACCCAATCCTTTGTTGAAGTCCTAGCCCCAAAGTTAGACCTCAAGGCTCAAATTGCTAAAACTATTGATATTGAGGAGCTATTCAGGACTTGTTTTATCACAACTGATCGGGCTTCGGAATGTTTCAGATGGTTGGATGAACTGCGTATTCTGAAACAATGTGGTCGAGTCATTGGCCCAAGAGATGTGGGAAAAAGCCGAGCCGCGCTTCACTATCGGGGTGAGGATAAAAAACGAGTTTCCTATGTAAAAGCTTGGTCTGCATCGAGTTCTAAACGTCTATTTTCACAAATACTAAAGGATATTAACCATGCTGCACCAACAGGTAAACGACAGGATTTACGTCCAAGATTGGCTGGTAGTCTTGAACTATTTGGGCTAGAATTGGTCATTATTGATAATGCTGAAAATCTTCAAAGAGAAGCACTCTTAGACTTAAAGCAACTTTTTGAAGAATGTCATGTTCCTATTGTTTTAGTTGGAGGTAAGGAGTTAGATGATATCTTACAAGGTTGTGATTTGTTGACTAATTTTCCAACATTGTATGAGTTTGAACGCCTGGAATATAAGGATTTTAGAAAAACGTTAAGTACAATTGAGTTCGATATTTTATCTCTGCCAGAAGCGTCTAATTTAGGTGAGGATAAGATATTTGAAATTTTAGCAGTTAGTACAAATGGGAGAATGGGACTTTTAGTCAAGATACTAACTAAAGCAGTTTTACATTCTCTCAAAAATGGATTTAGTAGGGTTGATGAAAGCATTTTAGAGAAAGTTGCTAGTCGTTATGGCAGCAAATATGTTCCCCTCGAAAGTAGAAATAGGCATGAATGAAGATGATAAACTTCTACCAAAGTTGGGGTATGTTGAACCATACAAAGGTGAGAGCATTAGTTATTATTTGGGGCGTCTGCGTCGATTTAAAGCTAACAGTCTGCCTTCAGGATACTCTTTAGGAAAGATTGCTGGTCTTGGTGCAGTTATTTCACGCTGGGAAAAGTTATATTTTAATCCGTTTCCTACTCGACAGGAGTTGGAGGCTTTGGCATCTGTGGTGGGAGTTAATGCAGTTAGATTAACGGAAATGCTACCACCCAAGGGGACGACGATGAAGCCCAGACCAATTCGATTATGCGGAGCTTGTTATGCAGAATTCCCTTGTCATCGTATTGAGTGGCAATTTAAGGACGTAATGAAGTGCGATCGCCACAATTTACGCTTGCTAACCAAATGTACTAATTGTGAAACTCCTTTCCCGATTCCCGCAGATTGGGTACAAGGGGAATGCCCTCATTGTTTCCTACCTTTTGCAACGATGGCTAAACGGCAAAAGCGTTAAGTGATGGCGCGATCACGATTTTTAGCTCTAGTTACCTAGCTTTAAGTTAATCATCTAACTGGGATGCTTAATTCCATTAAGGAGATGCAACCGCCAATGGGTGTAACAATGAAACCCCGACCAATTAGACTATGCGCTGCTTGCTACGTAGAGTCTCCCTGTCACCGCATTGAGTGGCAATTTAAGGACAAAATGAAGTGCGATCGCCACCCGCTACGCCAGTTACGTTTGTTAACAAAATGCACTAACTGCGAAACGCCCTTTCCTATACCTGCTGACTGGGTGCAAGGGGAATGCTCACACTGTTGCTTACCTTTTACAATTATGGCGAAGCGTCAGAAGCTGTGTTGACTATAATTTCTTACGCATCTGTGGAAAACGACTCACACTTGATGTAAGTAGGTAGGCAAAATTATTTATATATAGGACCAGCCCTTTCAAGGTGACCAACGAAGATACGTTGTTTCAGTGCTACGATCTTGAATCCTCCGCTCAGATTTTGGGCTTTTTGAATGTTGAAATGACCAATCTTCGTTCCGAATTTCACCACCTTGAAAAGGCTGATATATAGGACTTACGCACTATACAAATTAAGCATCATGTGTATGACGGAATTCTGTCGTTTCAGACTATAGAGCGATCGCTCTCAAACAGAATTGACCACATTGTAAGGGCGGGGTCACCCCGCCCCGTAGCTCATATTGTGGTCTACGAATTGCAGTCAAAATCCAGACGCATACTTAAATATTTCTGTCAATGCGTAAGTCCTAATATATTTTGTTTTCCCTCTTTGCTTTACCAAATCAAGAATGCAGAATGCAAAAATGCATAGTTATTCCTGCACAGGTACTTAGATCTGTAAAAGAGTGTTATGATACGCGGCTTGAAGGAAAAAATCATGTTGAGGCGTTTCCCACAAATGTTTGTGGTCAAAAGGGGTAGAACTACAAAATTATCTGTCCTCTACTAACCTCAGCAAAGTTCCAATATACCCGCAAACTTTCAGGATAATCCCGAACGAAGTGCGCCTTTCAACCCTCCCAAAAAACCTTTAATTTAGATGAACTTCTAACCCACCCCTAGCTGGGATGGTTGTTGAAACTTTTGCAATCCCCTTGTCGTAGTATGAGGCTATTGCTTTCAACCCACCCCTAGCCGGGATGGTTGTTGAAACCTGTCAGGGCTTGGCTGGCAAAGTGGGCAACACAAACTTTCAACCCACCCACCGTGCCGGGATGGTTGTTGAAACCGACCCGTCTATAACCCTTGCTATTAGAGCTTTCCATACGCATTTTTGGCAGGTCTGCCTAAAAGCATTTCCAACTTAACATCAAAATACTAAATCAATTGACAGACTAGTTTCTTAAGTCAAGACTGGAATTGGGTTTTAACCGTTTGGCGGGACTCCGGGATTTTTGCCCCCGCTTTGACACGCCAAAAAAATATTTGGGAGGGTTCCCCCGACGAAGGGGGTGATTCAGTAGCCGCCACTGCGGTAATCCGCACCCTTGTTGTCAAGGGCTGAGGCTTTGGGCTGTCTACAACCCGAAACCCTACTTTCATGCAGGTAGCGCGACTATCCCATTTACTAACAGAATTCTCTGTTCATAAACAATGTAAATGGCAGCATGAGTAAGCAGGCAGCTACCAGGGTCAGAAAGCAAAATGGTCTTCTAACCATCAAACTAACCCAGTTTTTTCGGTTCAGTCAGTTCAGCGGCTCCGAAGAGCATGAACTCCGGCGCTGTTATCTTAATAATATATTATATTTTCAAGGTTCGGAGTTTTTGAGAAACTAAACTAGAGCAGATTGGCGCTCGTGATAGGCAAAAAGAGCTAAATCTCTCGCTTTTTCCTGCGGACTACCTCTAATTATTGGTTGGGATGTGATTTCAATAGCAATTCCGGCACTTGCGGCTTGGCTTTGAATGCTCTGAATTAATCGACCGTAACTCCAGCGATGAACGCTCATGCGATACTCTTTCGCATAATTTTGTTGACCTAGTTTGTAACCCGAAATTTTTTTCTCTGCTCTGGCTTGAACTTCGCTCTGTATTATTTCCCGCAGATCGCGGAGTTTGGGTATAACAATACTGCCAGCTTGGTAGGTTTTTGCGCTCGCCACTATCGTTGCTGCCAGCAATCTATCAACATATTGTCCTAATTCGGATTCCCCAAAAGAGTTTGGCGCGTCTTGCTTCTGAGCTTTGTGGCGTTCGTGTCCGTGACGTTGTTGTTGCTGTCGCTGGCGGTTTAGCAGGTTGTAGTTTTCACTGCTGTTGCTGTTTGATACTGCGGTACACCAGAACTTCGCCCTTTGCAGCATCTACCACAGCTACTGTTGCAGGCTTATCTAGACCAAGGCTAACGCCAACGAGGATATTAGGTTGACCTTGATAAGTAGGCTTACTGGGTCGTGTCCAAGGGTTGTTAATTCGAGCTAGTGTTGATTGCTTGCGTGTGACAAAGGCTTGCTGTTTCTTGTTGAGGTCGCCTTTTTTTGTCATCTTGGCTAAGATTTCGCCAGCGAGTTTGGCTTTTTCAAGAGCGACTTGTTTTGTTCCTTCCGTAGTCCATAAACGAGTGTCAACAGAGCAATGGAGATGCAGACGATGTAAGTTCCACGCTTTACCTTCCCCTTGACGTTCCTGCCAAACAAGTCTTCCTAAACGGAGAGTAAACAGACCGCTAGAGTGTTGATCTTGACTATTGCGTTTTGTTTCTTGGTCTTCTACGAAGCGTTGGAACCAATGAAGTTGGCGCTGGTCGCAATAGACTTCAAAGGTATGCTCACTCAAGCCATTGAACCAGACAAAGATACGACCTTTGTCATCTTTAAACCAAGTCATATCTTCGTTGGTTTCGTAAGCCACAGGAAATGGTACAGAACTAGATTTCCTTAAAAGCATCGCTTGCCAAGATTTTGCTTCGTCTTCATTTGACGGGACGTTGCTAGTTGCGATCGCTAAGGTTTTTAACCACTTTTCCCCTGTCAAATCCCGACCTTTAGGTATCCGACTTTTAAGCTGGTCTTTTAATCGTTCAATTTCTATTTCTTTTCTGCGCCGATACTTGGCAAACTTTTCTGGGTCTTCCCCAACTTCACTAACTTGACAATTATTTTTAAGTAGGTAGGCTAAGGCACAGCGCTTTATA
>CAZZVG010000219.1:0-7911 GCA_964657295.1 Iningainema sp.
GAGGGGGAGAAGTTCCCGAACGCCCTTTGTCCCCCCCTCTTCCACTCTATTGCGGGTGTGGCATACGGTAGCTACGCACGTCGGTTGCTGTCACCGATTATCGAGCAATTAGAAGCAAGGGAGGTGAATAACATTGGTGTTAAGGCGACTGTCCGCCTAGAGGAAGAACCAGAATTACTTTGGCAAGCTGTAGGACTTGCTCATTCTCTCGTTTCCCAGCTCAAGTCGCATTCCTAGAACTCTTGAGCACATTGGGGACACTTTCAATCTTACCTACACCGGAGAGAAGGGGAAACTGGCTTGTAATTAAGTATTTTCAAAGTATCAAGGATTTTCCTTGATACAAGAACGTTCTTATTAAAGAACTGCACAGCACATATCCTCAACTTTAAACACCAAAGCAAGGAAGTGTCCTCGCTATCTCTAAAAACGTCACCATAGTATAGCATGACGATTACAGACGATCTCCAAAAGTTGTTAGACATTTTGCCCCAAGACCTACAGCAGATACTAGAGACGCATCCCCAACGAGATAGTTTAGTAGAAGTTGTCTTGGATCTGGGTCGTCGCCCAGAAGCTCGTTTCCCCCATGTCGCTGAGTATCTGAGCGAAACACCGATGACTCAGGCACAGATTGATGATTGTATTCAGCGAGTGGGAACCTTTGGCGGAGATAATCGGGCAGGAATTGAGCAAACTTTACATAGGATCAGCGCTATCCGCAACCGTACAGGTAAGATTATTGGCATCACCTGCCGCGTTGGGCGGGCGGTATTCGGAACGATTGGCATGATCCGCGATTTGGTAGAAACTGGAAAATCGATTCTCATGCTGGGACGCCCAGGTGTAGGCAAAACCACCGCTTTACGAGAAATTGCTCGTGTTTTAGCGGATGAACTCCAAAAAAGAGTTGTCATTATTGATACATCAAATGAAATTGCAGGCGATGGTGACATTGCTCACCCCGCCATCGGACGCGCACGGCGAATGCAAGTCGCCCATCCAGAACTTCAGCATCAGGTGATGATTGAGGCAGTGGAAAACCATATGCCGGAAGTCATCGTGATTGATGAAATTGGCACAGAATTGGAAGCTATGGCGGCTCGTACTATTGCAGAACGAGGCGTCCAGTTGGTAGGAACTGCACACGGAAACCAAATTGAAAATCTGATCAAGAACCCTACCCTCTCTGATTTAGTTGGTGGTATTCAAGCTGTGACATTGGGGGATGATGAAGCTAGAAGGCGGGGTAGTCAAAAGACTGTTTTGGAACGTAAAGCTCCTCCCACCTTTGAAATTGCGGTGGAAATGTTAGAACGGCAACGCTGGGTTGTCCACGAAAGTGTTGCGGATACAGTAGATACCCTCCTCCGAGGACGTCAGCCGAACCCGCAGGTGAGAAGCGTTGATGACGATGGCAATGTGACGACGAGTACACGCCCATCACCGACAAACGGCCGTGTAAGCGCCTTGAGTGGAGAGGAATCTTTTGTGCCACCGCGACAATCGAATAATGGTTGGCGTGCCTCAGGGCAAATGCTTCCACTGCCGTCATTATCTTTAGAGCGAGAACGGGGTTCGGTGCAAGGTGAGTTTGACCGCTTGCTTGATGAATCTTTGAATCATTCTGAGGGTTTTGACTTCTCCGCTGTCAGACAAGCAGGACCAAATGGCGAAGATTTACCCCTACACGTTTATCCTTATGGTGTCAGTCGTAGTCAATTGGAACAAGTCATTGATGTGCTGAATTTACAAGTGGAATTGACAAAAGATATGGATACTGCAGATGCAGTTTTGGCTCTGCGATCGCATGTCAAAAACCATGCCAAATTACGGCAAATGGCAAAAACCCGTCATGTCCCCATTCACATGATTAAATCCAGCACCATTCCACAAATCTCTCGCGGCTTACGCAGGTTGCTGAATATCGAAGATCCTGATTTTCCTGATGACAGTGAACTGCAATTGTTTCTCCATAACGGCAGCGATGATGAAATTGATGCCCTAGAAGAAGCAAGACTCGCCGTAGAGCAAATCGTGCTTCCTAAAGGACAGCCAGTCGAATTATTACCGCGTTCTGCCTCTGTACGAAAAATGCAACACGAGCTGGTAGAACACTATCGTCTGAAGTCTCATAGTTTTGGAGATGAACCAAATCGGCGTTTGAGAATTTATCCGGCTTAACTTCACTTCTCATCCCCCGTTAAAAAGGAGCAGGGGAAGCAGGGGAAGCAGGGGAGGAAAAAACAACTCTTTCCCCCTCTGCTGCTCTACTCCCCCTGCTCCCCTTGCCTGCCTTAACCCGTCAATTTTGGGTTGTTGAGTACTAGGGGGGATGAGAAATTTGTTGAGCGCAGCTTCATCGAAAAACGGTATCGCATAGATAAAAATATTAGTAGCTAGAACAGCAATGCTGAAGCTATGTTTTTGATAGATAAGTGGAGTTCAGCAATATATTCAAGAGTATCGTCAAGAATTGGATGCTGCCGAAAATGTAGCAGATTCTAATACACAGAGGGACGCAAGTTGAGTCTTTGGATTCTCGATACCGATAGCGTTTCTCTTTTTCAGCGAGGAAATCTAGAAATAGCTTAAAACTATCAGATATATAAAAAGGTAGATGTAAGAAAAATTCAGATCATCATAATAGAGTTTAGGAGACTATAAGCAGTTATACAACCTTACACCTCTAGACGGAATCTATTATATAACCATAAATGTATAATGTCAAGCGATCGCAGCAACAGGACTTGTATCAAGTGTCTTCACGTTCAATTATCGCTCGAACTGCAAGTGCGATCGCCATCACCGTCGGCTGTTTGGTATTGTTAGGTTGGTGGCTTGATCAGTCGTTTCTGAAGAATTTTTTCTCGCTGAGTCCGGTGGAAATGACAGCGAATGCCTCACTGTGCTTCATTTTGGTAGGTGTATCGCTGAGTCTGTGTTTGCGAACAAAGGGGGAGGAGGAGAAGAAATTTCTTGCCCTGCCATCGCTGGCAAACTTTGTTTCTAAATTGTGTACATTCACTGTTATTATAGTTGGTTTATTGACACTCAGTCAAGATATTTTTGGTTGGAATCTGGGGATAGATCAACTGCTGTTTCATGACTCGCCTACGGCTGTGATGATATCCGCTCCAGGACGAATGGCACTGAATACAGCACTTAACTTGATGCTTGTTGGCAGAGCTGTAGAGCTTCTAGAGCAACCAAAAACCCATCGCAGTTATTGGTATGCTCAAATCTTTGCCCTCTTAACGATTGTGATTTCTGGACTTGTGCTGATGGGCTATACCTACAAAGTGAACATTCTCTGTAGCATACTCCCTGACACAAAACCAATGGCGTTGCATACAGCAGTCACGTTCATAGTCATTTGTGCGGGAATTTTAGGGGCGCAGCCACATCGAGGGTTGATGCAGGTGATCACAAACGATACTTATGGTGGCTTGTTGACACGTCGTTTGTTGATGGCGGCGATCGCCGTGCCTTTGGTGTTGGGGTGGTTAATTCTGCAGGCAGAAGATGCAGGGATTTACGATTCGTCGTTGGCGTTATCGCTGCTTGTGGTGGTGCTGATTATCAGTTTCTGCGTTTTGATTTGGCATAATGCGACGTTAGTAGAAGGGTTGAGCTATGAACGCGACTGTGTTAAACAAGCACTGAGGGCTAAAGAGGAAAAACTCAAAAGTTTCATGGATGCTAACTTGATCGGTATTCTGTTTGGTGATGTTCAAGGTAATATCCAACAAGCAAACGACGAATTTCTGCGGATGATTGGCTACACGCAAGAGGATCTCAAAGCCGGGATAAATTTTACTGACATCACTCCACCAGAGTGTCTGCACTTAGATGCGCAAGGTATTGCAGAGGCAAAGGCTAACGGTGCTTGTACACCCTACGAGAAAGAATACATTCGTAAGGATGGGAGCCACGTTCCAGTTTTGGTGGGTTATACGCTGGCGGGAGAAAAAAGGGAAGAGTCAGTCGCGTTTATTTTAGACTTGAGCGATCGCAAGCAGGCATTGTCAGCTTTACGTCAGAGTGAAGAACTATTCCGGTTGGCAGTCAATAATATCCCTGATGCTTTTGTGATTTATGATGCTCAGCGAAGGTTCCAGTTTGTGAACGCGATCGTCCTAGAAAGCATTAAAAAGTCACTCTTAGAAATTCTGGGATGTACCGATGAGGAAATCTTTCCTTCTGTTATCTATGAAACTTATCTCCCAACTTTAATCAAGGCGAAAGAAACACGCACTTTACAATCGATAGAGACGACACATAATTTAGCAGATCGTCAGATCACGACATTTATCAAGTACGTGCCGATTCTAGATGAAAAAGGAGAAATCTATCAGATTCTGGCATTCGCTGAGGATATCACAGTGCGCAAGCAGGCAACTTCTGCACTGAGCAACCAACAAAAATGGCTCGAAGAAGTGCTAAACCTGATGCCGACACCACTGCTGTTTATTGAACCGGGTACGGCAAGGGTAAAGTTTGCCAACCGGGCTGCTGACGAAGTGGCAGGGGGGAAATATCCCAAAGCGACATCAGCCGAAGAGTATCATGCCGTTTACTATTCTACTGACGCAGCTGGAAACCCCATCCCCAACCAACAGGCTCCTGGAGTCAGGGTATCCCTTGGCGAACATGTAGAAGGATTTGAACTTGACTGGCACACACCAGGAGGCATCCGCTCTCTACTAGTGTCGGCTGATACTTTGCCAGCAATGCACAGCCATCCAGCGACCTGTGTATTGACATTCCAAGATATTACCAATCTCAAGCGGGTAGAAAAAGCGCTGTCGTTGGGTTATAAGCGGCTCCAGCTATTATTTGATACAGCCAATGCACTGCTATCGAGCCAGCAACCAGGTACACTCATTGACAGCTTGTTTACAAAACTTTCCGAGCAGATTGGTTTAGATGTTTACTTTCATTATTTGGTTGATGAAAAATCTCAGGCAATTCACCTAACCTCCTACAGTGGTATTTCTGAGGAATTGGCGAAAGAAATAGAATGTTTACAGTATAATCAATCAATATGTGGCACTGTAGCATTAGAACGCCGTGCAATGTCTTTAGAAAACGTACAGAAATTAACTGACACCAAGACAGAAATCATTCGCTCTACGGGGATTACGGCATATTATTGTTACCCAATGATAGCACAAGGACGAACCATCGGCACTCTTTCGTTTGGAAGCCGCAGTCGGGTTAAGTTTAGTCAAAATGAAATTGGGATGATGCATGCGGCTTGCGATCAGATTGCGATCGCAATGGAACGCTTGCGCTTGATTGCTTCTTTGCAAGAACAAACAGAGCAATTAAAAGAAGCGAACCGCATGAAAGATGAGTTTTTGGCGATCTTATCCCATGAGTTGAGATCGCCCCTCAACGCCATTCTCGGTTGGGCACAGCTTTTGCGTTACCGCAAGTTAGACGACAAGAAAAAGGCTCAAGCAGTGGAAACAATTGAGCGTAACGCCAAAGCACAAACACAGCTCATAGAAGACTTGTTAGATATTTCGCGGATGATTAGAGGCCAGTTACGTCTGATTGTCCGCGATTGCGATCTTACCTCGATTATTGAGGCAGCGATCGATACTGTACGCCTAGCGGCTGAGGTCAAGAAAATCGATTTAAAATTTTCGATTTTAGATTTTCAGTTGGACAACACTCGCCACACCGCAGAAATTGCCCGAGCAAAATTAATCGTTTCTGGTGATGCAGAACGCTTGCAACAAGTTATCTGGAATCTGTTATCCAATGCTATCAAGTTTACACCCCCTGGCGGTGGGATAGACATTTGCCTCTCACTGGAAGAAAGTTGGGAAAGAACCGAAAAGTCTCCAGGTTATGCGAAAATAACTGTGAAGGACACAGGCATTGGTATCAATCCTGAGTTTCTCCCTTACGTCTTTGATCGCTTTCGTCAAGCCGATAGTTCCAGCACAAGATCTCATGGAGGATTGGGACTGGGATTAGCACTCGTGCATCATTTGGTCGAACTGCATGGTGGCACTGTCTGTGTAGATAGTCTGGGTGAGGGGAAAGGTTCAACCTTTACACTTAAATTACCACTTGTACAAGAAAGTAGGAAAGCCGCAGAAATCAGACAAAGGTGCGAAAAAAATTCTCCTACCCAGCAGATAAGTCTGGCAGTACCTGGACCGATGCTTGATGGGGTGAAAGTACTGGTTGTTGATGACGAAGCAGATACCAGAGATTATCTGACCACAGTTCTCCAACAGTGTCAAGCTGAAGTTAAAGCAGTCGCATCAGTACAGGAGGCACTCGATACCCTCCAAGAATGGAAACCAGATGTTTTGGTGAGCGATATTGGTATGCCAGAGGAAGACGGTTACTCATTGATCCGCAAAGTACGCAGCCGCGAAGCCCTTTCTCGTCAGACATTGCGCGAGCAAACAAACCTCTCGTCACCAGAGCAATTGAAGAAAATTCCGGCAGCAGCATTAACAGCTTATGCGAGGGCAGAGGATCGGACGCGAGCCATTCAAGAAGGTTTTCAAATGCATTTGCCCAAACCTGTTGAGCCTGCTGAGTTAGCTACAGTCGTCGCCAGTCTAGCAGGGCGTATGAACCCCACCCCCTACCCCCTAACCACAGGCGGGGAGGGGATGTAAAGCACAGCTTTACTGCGGTGAGGTTTTCGGTGTATATCTTTGACGAGTAAATATAGCTAACAATAAAACTAGAAAAGTTAAAATTCCCGCTAAATATAAAGGATAACTATACGTCTGGATATTGGATTGATGAATTAGCATACCAGCCATGACAGGTCCAACTGCGTTGGAAATGCTTAAGTAAGCGGAATTAATACCAATAACAGTTCCTTGTTCGTCTAGCTTAGCATTGAGAGAAATCAAGGTATTGATAATAGGTTGAACGAAAGAATTGAGAACTGAAAAAAGTATACTAACTCCAATAAAATAAACAAGATTTGGTACAATTGGCATCAAAATAAATGAGACACTGCGGATAAATAAAGCGAAAAATAAAATGCTTACCAAAGCAAATTTACGAGTGAGGATTGCCACTCCCCAAGTTTGCATAATTACGCCTAACACTCCAAACAATAAAAATACCAGTGCTATGGATTGACCGTCTTGATGCAGCACGTTAATAAAATAAGGTTGCCAAGCATAGGTAAAAATGGTGAATGTTGTGCCGATGAAGAAATTGATAATCAGGAGAATACCGACTTTTGGAATAGCCAGACCTTTAAGTAAATTACCCAAGCCTAAATCGAAAATATTCTGTCCTTTCTCTGCTTTTTTTTGGAGAGTTTCGGGAAGAAAAAAGATAGTTATCACTAGAGCTAGCAGGGCGATCGCACTTGAAACCAAAAAAGAAGCTCCTAAAGAAATTTTCTGAGCTTGTAAACTAATAGCTGGTCCTAAGATAAAACCTAAACCAAAAGTTGCTCCAAAAATTCCAAAACCTCTGGCTCGATTTTCCGGAGTACTCGTATCGGAAATAATTGCTTGCGCGACGGAAGTGTTTCCGCCAGTAATTCCGTCCAAAAATCTGGCGATAAAAAAAACAGTTGCTGTTGTGGCAGTTCCGGCAATGAAACTGGCGATCGCAGTTCCAGCTAAACTGATAATTAGTAAAGGCTTTCTTCCGAAGCGATCTGAGAGTTTGCCAATGACAGGGGTCGCGATAAATTGAGCGAAAGAGTATATTGAAAATAAAAAGCTTGTTTGGAAGTCATTTAAACCAAATTGCTTACCATAAAGATAAATAATCGGAATTAAAATCGTGAAACTTAGAGCGTTAATGAAACCAATTAACGAAGTAATCCAAAAGTTGCGATTCATATATAGCAATCCGTGGAGTCGTCGTGAACATTATTTTTGGAATGAACCGCCCTTCGGGTTCACC
>CAZZVG010000220.1:0-7910 GCA_964657295.1 Iningainema sp.
AGTTGAGGACAGTTCGGAGGAGGGTTTCCCTCCGAAAGAATCTGTCCGTGCGCTTTAGCGCTAAAGCACAACTACGAACTATAGGCATTATTGTGCTGAGCGTCACAAACTTGTGCAATCCTGTTCTTAAGAACGTTGGGCAGAAGGACGCCGTTGGAACCACATAGAAATTCCGGTAACTGCCATTACGAGTAAGCCTAAAGCATTGAGGAAAGGGTAAATAACTTCTAAATGGAGAATACCCAAGTCACCTTTGTGCAAAGCTAGTAACCAGCGAAAACTATCCTCCTGACCAGCTAGATCGGCGATTTGAAACAGAGAACCAGTGATTAACGTGAGTAAAATTGGTAATACCATAATTGGTGCCAAGATTCGATGCAATTGACGCCAACGAGTTTTTTGAGTTGCCATAATTTAGTAATACGAAATTTAAATTAACAGAGGGAATTTGAAACTTAATTATCCAGTGGTACGTTACACTACGTTAACGCATCCTACATACTGTTGCATAAATTTTGATTGACACGGAAAATATTGACTTCTTCCACGAAAATCCTGAGGGAAAAGTATTTGCCTACACCCGTTGGAATGATGAAGGTTCTCGTGTTGTCGTTGTCACGAATTTCTCTGAAAACTTCCTCGGTGGCTATCACGTTTCTGACTTCCCCGGCAGTGGTAAATGGCATGAGTGGACAGCCAATTACGATCTTGAATCTGGCGATGATGGAATCATTATTGACTTAGGACCACATGAAGCGCAAGTATTTGTTTGGCAATAAGGATCTGTTAGTTAGTTAAGTATATACCCAGAAACCCGATTTCTTTGAGAAACCGGGTTTTTTCTCTAGCTATCCTTGACTAAACTGTATCGAGAGTGTCAGTAGCTAACAAAATATCTTTGTCTCTTGTCTCCTCTTACAAAATCGTCCCAATTTCCTTCAAATAAACCTCAGTAAATGATTCCTCTTCTCCTACAGAGTACTCTTCAATCACTCCCTTGCGTCTTAGAGAAATATTGTTCTCTCGTCTAGTTACAACAGTAGATTCGTTGAAGACATCCCGTGCCAATGTCATCTCAATTTCGGTAGGATTATTTAAAATTACTATGTTACTGCCATAGTAAAACATACCTTCATCTTCTAAAACATCTTCTGCGTATTCAGCAATGAGCAAATCAAGTTTGGAATTGCGTAGCAAACTCAAAACATCGGTACTATAATTCTTATTCAAGATTTTTTCCGAACGATTGATGAAAATTGCATCACGACAAACTGCGCCTACCGTCCAATCTGGGTGTTGCAAAAGAATATGGTCAATCGTCTTTTGAAGTTCTGGAACTGAAACGCGGTTAAAAGTGATAATTGGTATTCTGGCATCTGTACTAGACTGAAAGAAAGTTTCTAAAATGCTTGAAGGGACGTCAACGCTTTCACCCATCGCCGGGTTAAGATGCATTAAAACACCCGGTGCCGCATTGATTTCCAAGATGGCAAAGTTTCCCGTCTTCCATGACTCGCTGAGATTTTGGGCAATGACATCAATCCCAAGGCAAGTTAAGCGGAAGTGTTGGGCGATGTCTTGCGCCAAGATAATATTTTCAGGGTGAAGAGTGCGGGTGGCATCAATGCTGACACCACCAGATGAGAGATTGGCAACTTTGCGAAGATAAATCTTGCGATCTTTCTCAATCACGCTGTCTAACGACAAACGCTGTTGCGAGAGATACTGTTCCATCGCCTCGTCACACTGAATTTGGCTCATCGGTGAGGTTGGTGTATCCAAACGTGCTGGTGTCCGGTTTTCCTTTCTGATTAACTCGTTGATTGTAGAGTGTCCATCACCTACAATCCATGCCGGACGACGTTCCGTGGCGGCAACAAATTTTCCATTAACACACAGTAAGCGAAAATCTGCCCCAGAAATGCTTTTTTCAACAATGACACGCATCGGTTCGTGTTCTGGAATGGCATCAACTGCCCGATCAAAAGCTAGTTCTAATTCTGAACCATCTCGCACGAATGCTGTCACACCAATTCCTTTATGACCGGCCACAGGCTTGACTGCAACTGGGTAGCCAATATCTCTTGCCACCTCAAAGGCTTCCCGAGCAGAAACAACAATGTCACCATTTGGTACTGGGAAACCCAAGATTTTTAAAAATGCCTTGCAATCGTCTTTTCGAGTTGTGAAGTCGGAATCCACATGGCTATCACAGTCAAATGTCGTTGCTATACCACGAACTTGTTTTTTTCCATAGCCGTATTGCATTAACCCTTCGTCCGGCAGATAAAAGGTGGGAATACCTTTGTTGGCTGCCGTTCGCAATAAGGTATAAACTGTTGGACCCCCATAAACAGAATCACGGAATCTTTTTTGAAGCGTGCTCATCTGTTCAGAAAAGTTCACGTCTTTGTCTTTCGTCATGGCTTCAAACCAATCCCAAACAAAGTAGATGACAGAACGAATTGTGCGTTCGTGGAGTGACTGGACGCTAATTCGAGCATAATCCTTGTATGGCTTCACACTCCACTGATCAAGGTGCAAACCCATGTCCAGCTTTCCGACTTCTGACAAAGTTCTGGCAAATAAATGGGCGCAAGACTCATATGTTTCGTTGCGTAAGTTCGGATAGCGATCGCTAATAATTGAGACATATTCCTCTATTTGCAAAGGTTCCCCGTACCCTGTCAGCGCAAAATCCGCTACCAGTGCCCCTGTATTCAAATAGGGATTTGGTCCAATGTAATGTTTGAAGTTGAAAATATCGAACGCATCCGTTTTTCTTGCATTAATGCGGACTGCATCAGTGATTCTTTCTTGAAGCATTGACTATAGACCTTTTGCTAAACACCCCGAAATCTGGACGCTCTAGTCAAGCGTTTTTCCAGATGTATGACGTTTCCTGTTGATTCAGTTAGCATTTTTTAGTTATTCATGGCTATACCAGACGTTACACCTAGTTTTTACCGATGACAAAGCATCTAAATCAGAATATGCCGATCTTCATTCTAACTCTATGGCTCAGTATTGCCAGCTATCTTAGGGCATAAATGAGATTTTTTCTCATGTATATAATAATCCGGAATCACCGTGGATTGTTGATGCTCGAAAAACACTCTCATTTCGCTAATCATTTATGATTGCTATAGCATTGAATCAACCGAATAAGAGTGCCAAAGAACCTGCAAGAAACTCATTTAAACCGTGCGCGTGCTAGTCTCACACAAGCACTATCTTGGTATGGACGTCTTCGCAAACCCGGAGTCCGATCAAATTCCCAATTAGCTGGTTTAGTTAAACCTGAATTAGAGACTTTGACTTCTACACTCCATAAACTAGACCATAATATAATTCGCATTGCCGCCTTTGGGCTAGTCAGCCGTGGTAAATCAGCGGTTTTGAATGCCCTGTTAGGACAAAAGATTTTGCAAACAGGACCACTTAACGGTGTAACTCAATACCCGCGTTCTATATATTGGAATCCTGGTGGTAAAGTCCAAGTAGAATTAATTGATACTCCAGGATTAGATGAAATTGCTGGGGAATCAAGAGCGCAAATGGCTCGAGATGTGGTGCGTCAAGCAGATTTAATTTTATTTGTAGTCTCTGGTGATATTACTCAAATAGAGTATCGAGCATTACATAAGTTGCGCCAAGCTCAGAAACCGTTGATTCTAGTATTTAATAAAATAGACCTGTACCCAGATACTGATACTGAAGCGATTTACAGAAATTTACAACAGTTGGGAGGGAACGGAGGGGTAACGGATGAGTTATCTGTAAGTTTTACAACAGCCCCTTTACAACCTGACGAAATTGTGATGGTAGCGGCGGAACCTGCACCGATGGAAGTACGCGTTGAGTGGAGTAATGGAAATGTCACCTACGAATTGGAAACACCACCTCCGCAGATAGATGAACTCAAACAGATAATTCTGAAAATTCTCAATCGGGAGGGGCGATCGCTACTGGCTTTAAATGCACTCATCCAAGCAAAAGACGCAGAGGTGGCGATCGCCCAAAAAACCATCGCTCTTCGTGCCTCAGAAACAGAAGACCTTATTTGGCAGTTTACCAAATACAAAGCCTTAGCAGTCGGGCTAAATCCCATCGCTTTCTTAGATGTGCTTGGCGGAACTGTAGCAGACTTAGTTTTAATTCGCTCTCTAGCACGGTTGTACAATTTACCAATGACTGGTTATGAAGCCGGGAAGATTTTAAAAACAATTTTATTCAGTAGTGGTGGCTTACTTCTAGGAGAATTAGGCAGTGGTTTACTTTTGGGTTTGGGTAAGAGCGCAACAGCAATTGCGACAGTTGACAATCCCACAAATATAACTGCTTATGCTGGGAGTGCTTTAGCCCAAGCTGGGATCGCCGGTTATGGTGCCTATGCTGTCGGTAAAGCAGCGCAAGCCTATCTAGAAAAAGGTTGCACCTGGGGAGAATTAGGTGCTAGTACAGTGATTGCAGAAATTCTCTCCGAAGTCGAACCAGACACAATTATGTATCGTTTGCGACAAGAACTCGAACAACATTTTAGCTAGTGTGGAGCAGAAAAATGTACTGCTGCTGATTGAGTCACTTGCTGAATCGCCGCCAAATCAGGAGAAGGGATTTTACTTTCCATCAAGAGCCATAACAAATATTCTATATTTCCTGCGGGACCAGTAAGCGGCGACCAAGTTAAACCCTGATAATGCCATCCCAGATCACCAGCCGCTTGCAGTACCTGAAAAATAGCATCAGCTTGATCTGTAAAATTACGGACAACACCTTTTTTGCCCACACGATTTTTCCCGACTTCAAACTGCGGTTTCACCAGCAACACCGCTTCACGAGGAGATTGCAGGAGTTGCCACAAAGCAGGTAGAACTTTCGTTAAAGAAATAAACGATACATCCACCACTGCCAAATCAGCAGATGAAGAATTGCCATACAACTCATCTGGCATCAGATACCGTAAATTAGTGCGTTCTCGTAAAATCAGGCGATCGTCATTCCGCAAACGCCAGTCAACCTGTCCATAACCAACATCCACACCGTAAACCAACTTTGCTCCAGCTTGCAACAGACAATCAGTAAAACCGCCCGTAGAAATTCCTCCATCCAGACAAATGCGTCCTTCCACAGAAATCGCAAACACATCCATAGCCTTGGCCAACTTCTCCCCGCCTCTAGAAACAAAGCGCGATCGCTGCTTAACCTTAATCACAGCCAAACATTCAACATCCATCCCCGGCTTATCAACAACCACATCGTTAACAAGCACTTCCCCCGCCTGAATTAAGCGCTGTGCTTGTTGGCGAGACGAACATAAATCCAACTCCACCAACAAAACATCCAATCTTTCCTTTCTTCTCTTGGCGTCCTTGGCGTCTTGGCGGTTCATAAAAAAGCGAGTTTCCCATCAGGAGACTCGCTCTATTCTAAACCTCCGCGTGAGAATTCAGCTATTAGCTTTAAACTCACTTCCGCAAGTGTCGAAAGCTAACCGCTAAATACCGACGTCTAAACATCTTGTTCACTCAACTCCCGAGTCATATAATCAAACGGTTCATCCACAAAACTCGTATTGGTGACACCCATTGCTGCCATTTGCTGAATCACAATATCCTTCATGATTTGGATACCGCTAACCGTGGGACTAATTGGTACACCTAAAGAATTATAGGTTTCCCGCAGCCCTTGGAGTACACGCTCGTTCAGTACATCCATATTACCGGCAACGATCGCATAAGTGGCATAGCGCAGGTAGTAATCCATATCCCGCAGACAAGCCGCATAACGACGAGTTGTGTAGGCATTTCCACCAGGACGGATCAACTCTGGTTGCTCGTCAAATAACCTTAAACCAGCCTGCTTAACAATTGCTGCCGCATTAGAATTAATTGCTGCTGCGGCTTGAACTCTGGCCGTCCCGCTTTCAAAATAAGACTTGAGGTCATCTAACGCATTTCTATCGAAATAGCGTCCAGCAATGTCATAATTCTTAATTAAACTTGTAACTGCGTCCCGCATTCCTTGTTCTCCCAATCAATAGCTATTTGTAGTTTGATATTTATCTGACTGTTTTTATGCAACTGCAACTTTTTGTGACACTTCTTAAAAAAAGCTTCAACACAAAAATCATTTCTGCCCTACTTATAGAATTTTATGCCAAAGTTGCCTTCGCCGATCCCCTGCCGATAACGTAGGCGGCTTAAATATAAAACAGCTTGGTGCAGAAAAGTTAGGAATAGCATTGAAATGTCGAGTAAAGTTTAAAAAAGTACGGGTTAGCAACTGTAACTTAATTCCTACCCATCTCTACCTATGACTACTCCTGATTGGGTAGGTCTGATCTAAGTTTGTCGCAAGGTTCTCAGCAGTTCAAGCCAGTCAGGGACGGTTAAAAGGAAATATACTGGTTCTCGTCCTTTAAAAACGTCCCTCTGCCTGGAAACCCGGCAACCTCAGTTCAACTGAGTCTATGGGATAACGCGGAATTGGCATAGTCGCGTGAATCCCACACCTTCTAGGAGTGAGTGCGTCAATTTACTAAATCGTCAGACAAGGAGTAACGATGACAACCCCACAAGAAGTCTTGAAGATGATTCAAGACCAAAACATTCAGATGATCGATCTGAAATTCATTGATATGCCAGGAATTTGGCAGCACTTGACAGTGCATAAAGACCAAATTGATGAAAGTTCCTTTACTGAGGGCGTACCTTTTGACGGTTCTAGCATTCGGGGTTGGAAAGCAATCAACGAATCAGACATGGCAATGGTACTCGATCCAAACACTGTTTGGATTGACCCGTTCATGCAAGAGCCAACCTTAAGCATCATTTGTAGCATCCGAGAACCCCGGACAGGGCAGCCCTACAGCCGTTGTCCCCGTGTTATCGCCCAGAAAGCTTTAGATTATCTAGTTTCCACTGGTATTGGTGATACAGCTTTCTTTGGTCCTGAAGCTGAATTCTTTATCTTTGATGATGTCCGCTTTGACCAAAACCAGCACTCAGGCTACTATTATGTAGACTCTGTAGAAGGTCGTTGGAATTCCGGTAGAGAAGAAAATCCCAACTTGGGTTACAAACCTCGCTACAAAGAAGGTTACTTCCCAGTGGCTCCCACAGACACCACGCAAGATATCCGGACAGAAATGCTGCTTGTGATGGCAAAATGCGGAGTCCCCATTGAAAAGCACCACCATGAAGTTGCAACAGGTGGGCAGTGTGAATTGGGCTTCCGTTTTGGTAAGTTGATCCAAGCTGCCGACTGGCTGATGACCTACAAATACGTCATCAAGAACGTTGGTAAGAAATATGGCAAAACCATTACCTTCATGCCCAAGCCAGTATTTCAGGACAACGGTTCTGGTATGCACACTCACCAATCAATTTGGAAAGATGGTCAACCACTGTTTGCAGGCGACAAATATGCGGACTTGAGTCAAATGGCGCTGCATTACATTGGTGGTATCCTCAGACATGCACCTGCACTATTGGCTCTTACCAACCCCAGCACCAACTCTTACAAGCGCTTAGTGCCAGGTTATGAAGCACCAGTTAACCTAGCTTACTCCCAAGGCAACCGTTCTGCTTCTATCCGTATTCCTCTGTCTGGCACCAACCCCAAAGCCAAGCGCTTGGAGTTCCGTTGTCCTGACGCTACTTGTAATCCATATCTTGCTTTTTCTGCCATGCTCTGTGCTGGCTTAGATGGTATTAAGAACAAAATTGATCCAGGTCAGCCTTTAGATAAGAACATCTATGAACTATCTCCAGAAGAACTGGCGAAAGTTCCTTCGACTCCGGGTTCTTTGGAACTAGCATTGGAAGCACTAGAGAAGGATCACGCTTTCTTAACGGAACCAGGTGTGTTCACCGAAGACTTCATTCAAACTTGGATTTCCTACAAGC
>CAZZVG010000221.1:0-7901 GCA_964657295.1 Iningainema sp.
TAAAAGCCTCTAAATAGAGGCTTTTAAAACAGCTATGTCTTATCGTTTTTTTGATTGTCATACTCTCCTTTAAAGTGGGCTACATCTGTACTTGTCCCTCCCATATCAAAGGTAATAACTAACTCGAACCCAGCTCTCTTACTTGTTTGAACTGCGCCAACAATACCCCCAGCCGGGCCACTCAAAATACTATCTTTTCCTTGAAATTGTTCCGCTGCAACTAAACCTCCGTCAGATTTCATAAACATTAATCTAACGTCAGGTAACTGACTAGCAACTTGGTTAACATAACGACGCAGAATCGGGGTTAAATAAGCATCGACGACTGTTGTATCTCCTCTGCTAACCAACTTCATTAAAGGACTGACTTGATGGGATACGGATATCTGCGTAAATCCAATTGTTAAAGCAAGTTGGGCAACTTGTTGTTCGTGGTTTGGAGAACGATAGCTATGCATCAAAACGATCGCACAACTACGAATTCCGGTATTGTATACTGCTTGTAAGTCTTTCGTTACTTGTTCAATATTTACCCTGGTTAATTCCTCACCGTGAGTATCATAGCGTTCATCTATTTCAACCACCTGTTCGTAAAGCATAGTTGGTAAAACGATATGACGGGCAAAGATGTCAGGACGGTTTTGATAGCCAATTCGCAGCGCATCTTTAAACCCTTTGGTAATCAAAAGCACAACGCGATCGCCCTTCCTTTCTAACAGTGCATTGGTGGCGACTGTTGTCCCCATTTTTACCACTTCTATTGCTTCAGTTGGAATGGGTTCATTGCTTTTGAGATTCAGAATATCCCGAATGCCTTGAATCGCTGCATCTTGATACTGTTCGGGATTTTCTGAAAGTAATTTATAGACGATAATCCATTGCTCTTGAGGAAGGGGAACAATTAAAAAACGTTCCGGATGTCTCTTGAGTCGGTTGGCGATCGCCTGATCATTAGTCACAGCAACAATGTCTGTGAATGTGCCACCTCTGTCAGCAAATACTTTCAACATGACTCTATTTCCTTTGCGGGTCTAGAGGTAAGATAACAATGACATTGAGCCTATTTCTACTTCATCTGTGGAAGATTTTGACAACGGGTGTGGATAATCAACTTTGTAAGCTTAGAGATGCTCTGCCTGCATACAGCTTGTTGATACATCATAGTTTCCATTGCCATTTTTGTTGTTTTTCATCCCATTTTACAGCTACTATTTCTGCTGGAGGATTGAGGCGATCGCCACTTCTCTCAAATTGAATAAGTCCCGTAACACATAGCCCATAAAAGTTTGAACTAGTGACGACGTTCGTTGGGGGTGGGGTTATGGGTGATTTGACGGACATGATATGAGGGGATAGAGAAATTGGCAAACAAGAAGCAGGCTGCGATCGCGACGGTGCTATCGAAAAGCAAGTATCATATTTTAGAACAGCAGTGTGAAGAACGCATCAACCAAGCTCATACCAACTAAGTTTTTGTCCTCATCAGAACGTGTCCTCAATTAAAGCACCATTATTTATGAGGTTACCTAGCTACTACCTATTCTTTTCTGGGATTCATTATACCAATTTTATCTAGCCAAGATGTAATTAAGTTGGTAAGCTACTACCATTAACCACTTTTACGAAAGAAAACGTTTCGTTCTCAATCCATGAAAAGAAGAAGAATTCTTAGTTTGATTGCCACAGCTGTTACAAGCGTACTCATAATAGTTGGCTTGCGGTTAGTCAATCCAACTCCTGCCGTAGCCCAGTCAAATTCTAATTTACTGATATCTGCTGCCGCTAGCTTAAAAGATGCGATGACAGAAGTTAAGCCTCTTTACCAACAAAAACAATCTAATGTTAATATTAATTACAACTTTGGCGCTTCTGGTGCGTTGCAGCAACAAATTGAGCAAGGTGCGCCAGTAGATGTATTTATTTCTGCTGGTAAGAAGCAAATGGATGCATTAGAGCAAAAAGGGCTGCTGGTTCCGGATACCCGTACCAATCTGGCGAATAACCGTTTGGTCTTGATTGTACCTGATAACAGTACTGTTGGGATCAATAGTTTCACCACCTTGACAGATGCGAAGGTTAAGCGGATTGCCGTCGGCGAACCCAGAAGTGTCCCGGCAGGGCAGTATGCCGATCAAGTCTTAAAGAAATTGAATATTTACGATCAAGTTAAGTCCAAATTGGTGTTTGCCAACAACGTGCGACAAGTCTTGGCGGCGGTAGAAAGTGGCAATGCCGATGCTGGTTTAGTATATGCTTCTGATGCCAAAATATCTAATAAGGTAAAAGTCGCAGTCGTTGCTGACGAAAAAGATCACTCTCCTATTGTTTACCCAATGGCTGTTCTTCAAAAAAGTAAAAATATTGATGCCGCCAAGGCTTTTGTTCAGTTTTTATCTGGTGACCAAACTCAGAGTATACTCCAAAAGTATGGTTTTCTGGTGAAATCGCCAGTAGGTAGCCGTTAAGCCGTCAGCGTTACTGTGATCGTAATCACCATGATGCGATCACGCCTATATTCGGAACTTCCGTCAAAATTGCCCCTATATAAATAAATAGACAGTTTTTAACAGCTAAAAAACCAGTTAGTATGTGTAATTAAGTGGACATAATTTATACATTATATTATCGCAAAAGGCTTCCAGAGGTTAAAAATTTTTGCAACACATGAATCAATCGTCAGCGGCAACTTTCAAGGGAAGCTCCTACATGGTTAGAAGTCGCATTCTTCCTTCAACTGTCTTCTGATTTTTTAGCCGCTAACTCTTAAAATGAACTTAACTTAAAGTTAATCTTTAAGTGTTTCTATTAGTTTTATACTGTGCAAGTGATAACACTTAATTGTGTTTAGTAAAGCTCTACAGATGTTACTTCTCAGTCTTACTCACTTTTGTATACAGTAAGATTTGAAACAATGTATCATTTCTATGTTACTGAAAATTAAAATGATTTGACACTAAAAAGTATTAGTGTAACCACAGGGAAGCTGTACTTCCTGAACCAGGGAAAGTTGCAAACTACCAGTTGACTGCCTCTACCAAAATTCCACTATTCTTCGGTGAAGGACGATCGCCGAATAGCAGCAGATGATATGGCTGCGACTTGAGCATGTGTTGTCATTGTCTGGAGACAACTCCAGCAACTTCGTGATTTAAATGTTGGTACAGACAAGATTGTCTTGACTCAACTGCTTGATAGCTTAGTTCCTGGAGGATGCAACGGTACCAACGCCATAGCGGATAACTATGTACAAGTTGTCCAAGGCAGAAGTGCCGACAACTTCAGCGTACAAATTGATGCAGATAATCCTACAGGCGGAGATATCTTTAGACCGTTTAGTACAGTTAATTTGACGTCCACAAGTACGAGTACTTTGAACGATCCAAGACACTTTGTCTTCTAACGACTGAAGCTATTCACTCTTTTTACCACAAGTGAGGTTTTTTCATGCCGCCAATTAACTTGAGCACAGTTTACTCTCAGAACTTTGATTCGTTAACCAATTCAGGTAGTAATACATGGACGAACGACTCCACTATTCCTGCTTGGTACTCTAACAGACCAACTTACACAGCAGGTACTGGATCAAGCAATACAGGATCACTTTATAGTTTTGGTAATACTGGCAGCACAGAACGTGCATTGGGCTCGGTGGCATCTGGTAGCACAGATACGATTTACTATGGAGTTCGCCTTCTCAATGACACCAGTAACACAATTAACGCACTCAACATTAACTACACAGGTGAGGAGTGGAGAAATGGCGGCAATACCACTCCTCAAAGATTAGATTTCCAATATCAAATTGGCGCAACCAATATCACTTCAGGTAGCTGGACTGACTTCAATTCGTTAGACTTTACCAGTCCAATTGCCACATCAACTGCGGGTGCGCTAGATGGTAACACTGCGGCTGATCGCACGGCTTTGTCTTCTACTTTAAGTGGTTTAACCCTTGCCCCAAATCAAGAAATCTGGCTGCGCTGGCAAGACTTAAACGACGTTGGAAATGACCACGGCTTGGGAATTGACGACTTCTCTGTCTCTGCCACCAATGCTCCGCCCCCACCACCACCCACATCTTCTACTCGCATCCATGACATTCAAGGTGCAGCACATATCTCACCTTTAAACGGTCAAACAGTCAGTAACGTTCCCGGTATCGTCACAACTTTACGTTCCAACGGCTTTTACTACCAAGATCCCAACCCAGATACAAATGATGCCACTTCCGAAGGGATCTTTGTCTTCACCAACTCTGCGCCAACAGTTGCTGTCGGAAACTCTGTCTTAGTGAGTGGTACAGTGAGCGAGTTTCGCCCTGGGGGTTCTAGTGGCGCAAACAACCTCACCACCACTGAGATTACCAACCCAACGATTACCACAGTATCAACTGCTAATCCTTTGCCTGCTCCTGTTGTTCTAGGCAATGGTGGCAGAGCAATCCCAAACACGGTGATTGAAAATGATGCTACTGGCAATGTAGAAACGAGTGGGACTTTCGATCCTGCCCAAGATGGCATCGACTTTTACGAAAGCTTGGAAGGGATGCTAGTGCAGATTAACAATCCTGTAGCAGTTAGCCCTACCAACAGTTTTAATGAAATCTGGTTACTGGCAGATAACGGTGTGAATGCCACAGGACGGACTGCGCGTGGTGGTAGCATCATCAGTCAAAATGATTTTAATCCAGAACGGATTCAGATTGACGGCACTCTAGCCAAGCTGCCTACTGTTAACGTTGGTGCTCAACTCAGCACAGTTACAGGTGTTGTAGACTACAGCTTTAACAACTTTGAGGTATTGCCAACCACTGCACCAACTGTCATCTCCAATAACCTTACAAAAGAAGTCACTGGTTTAACTTCTACAGATCCCGACAAACTGACAGTTGCTACCTTCAACGTCCAAAACCTCGATCCTGGTGATGGTGCAGCTAAGTTCAACGGTCTCGCTGGTGCGATTGTCAATAACCTGAAGACTCCAGACATCATTAGTGTAGAAGAAATTCAGGACAACAACGGACCAACGAATGATAGTGTAGTAGATGCTAGCACAACCTACCAGACTTTAATTAATGCGATCGCAACAGCTGGAGGTCCCACCTACCAATATCGTCAGATTGATCCAGTAGACGATACCAATGGTGGTGAACCTGGTGGTAACATCCGGGTAGGTTTCCTATACAATCCCAACCGAGTCGCTTTTATAGATCGTCCTGGTGGGACTTCCACCTCCAGCGATACAGTCAGCAACGTCAATGGTGTTCCTGTACTCTCCGATAGTCCCGGTTTGATTGACCCCACCAACTCCGCCTTCAACAGCAGTCGCAAGCCTTTAGTTGGAGAATTTGCCTTCAACGGTCAAAGTGTCTATGTGATTGGCAATCACTTCAACTCTAAAGGCGGCGACCAACCCCTGTTTGGACCAAATCAACCCCCAACCCTCTCTAGTGAGACACAGCGCAACCAGCAAGCAACAATAGTGAAAAACTTTGTCCAGAACATTCTGGGGGCTGATCCCAACGCCAATGTGGTAGTAGCGGGTGACTTGAACGACTACCAGTTCTCTAACCCTCTCAACATCGTGAAAAGTGCTGGACTCACAGATTTAGTTGAAAACTTGCCTGAAAACGAACGATACACCTACGACTTTGAAGGCAACGCCCAAGTGTTGGATCACGTTCTAGCTAGTAGCAATTTGAACAATAATTCAGAGTTCGATGTTGTTCACATTAACTCAGAGTTTGCCGATCAGGTGAGTGACCATGACCCAAGTGTAGCTCGCTTTAATTTGCCAGCTATCAGAGATACATCAACAACAGGTCGTGGCACGTTAACTGGCGGTTCGGGAAATGATGTCCTGATCGGTGGTCCGGGTGCAGATTCCCTCACTGGTGGTGCTGGTAATGATAGATTTGTGTATACTAGTATACGCGATCAAGGAGATACAATTAATGATTTTGAGGTAGGCAAAGACAAGATTGTTCTCACCCAACTACTAAGTAACTCGATCCCTGGAGGTTACAGCGGTACCGACGCTATTGCCGATCAGTATGTGCAAGTTGTACAAGGCAGCAATTCTAATAATTACAGTGTTCAAATTGATGCCGATGGACCCACAGGAGGAGACATTTTCCGACCATTTATCACAGTTAATCTTTTAGGTACAGGTAACCTCAACAATTCCAGTAATTTTGTGTTTTAAGCACGTTGTCAGGTTGCAATTCCCATTTTTCAGCTGGCATCTACCAAAAAAGTTCTTCCACTTAATCAACGGAGTTTTTAATGTCAGCTAAAACTTTTTGGAACGCGGTAGCTCATAGTTTCTTCATTTTAAGTAGTTTCGCGGTTGCTTCCCCATCTTTTGCTGTCGGTGTTAATTTAGGGAACTTCACTAGAAGCGGTGATGTTGGTAATGTAACTCCAACTCAAGCTACAATCACCAACGCTTTCCCTGGTGGCGTTGATGATGGCGGTACGAACTATAATGTCTCTGGCAATCAGCCAGTTTCACCATACCAGCTTGAAACTTCTTTAGGTTTACGTCCGGGAGCGCTTGGTCTTGATGTTGCTGAGGGATCTGCCATCAGTATCGTCAGGAACTTTCAAGCTGGAGATGTTTTTAGTTTTAATTCAAACTTCCAAACCTTTGATGTTCCAGGTTATGACCGTGCTTTTGTGTCGATTGTGAACTCAGCAACCAATGCAGTCATCACCCCTCTAACGCTTGGTAACTCTACTTTCAACTATACCTTCCCAACTGCAAACAACTACACCATTGGCATTGGCGTTGTTGATGGACAGAATGATACTGTTGGCTCATCGCGATTGACTGTTAGTAATGCAAATACAGCACCAGTTCCTGAACCTCTCACAATCTTGGGTTCAGTGACAGCGCTGGGATTGGGTGCGAATATGCGCCGAAGATTTGGCAAGACAAATCGTTTGGGTAAGTCTTAATACTGCTGTACCTGTAGTGCTGTGTAAATCCATGCATTGACAGGTGAAGTTAAGATTATTTATCTACCGTTAACCAATATAGAGACGCTCCGTTGTCTTGCGTCTCTATATACCTGTCCCTTTTGTTGTACTCTCTAGCCCATTTTGAAACTTTCGCTCTTATTCACAAATAGTTTCTTAGCAAACCATACCCACAATCTATTTTCGCGTAGTACTTGCACATAGCTGGCATCTACTTGATTGATCCGAGCAAAGATGCTTGGCTGCCTTAGTACAACTATCCATAGCAAAGTGATGACTTTGTAGACAAGACCCAACCATCTGTGGTAAAATGTTAATGCCATCAGGCTAAGGTCAGAAGCAGCATAACCTTCTTCAACTTGCTGTTCCGAAAATTTGGGTAAGACGATTGACAACTGATCGCCATGCTGTAGAAGCAATGATTCAAGGGCAACTGCATCTGCGATCGCTGCGGTGCAACCTTGTCCCAGAAGACTAAACATTCCGTGTGCAGCATCGCCAATAAGTACTGCCCTCCCCTCCAAGTCATGGTAGAGGCGACATTGACTCCAGTATTCACTCCCAGGCTGGGCTGCTAGGAATGCCTCAGCCTGATTGTGATCAAGCTTGAGTCCAGCCAACTTTTGCTGTGACATCTCCTGCAATAGCTGCTGTAACTCTTCTACTGTTGCAATCCCACATGGATTGATTTTATCGTTGCTGCCTACTGGTTGCCAGAAAATTAGCGCACTGAAACCACCATCTTTTCGCGGTAAGCAGCCACCAAAAACTAGACCAAATTGAGTAGTTCGCTTTTGAAGTCGAATGATCTGAGGTCGATGTTGTTGTAGTTCTGGCTGTATGGGCAGTTGGAGTACTTTCCATACCTGTGGTCGTTCCTGGCGTTGAAAATTGTTCTCGTCTGGTTTGAAAACCATCATA
>CAZZVG010000222.1:0-7895 GCA_964657295.1 Iningainema sp.
AGACAATCAACAACATCAGGATAATCAACCACATCAAGTTGAAGAGAAAAAAAAGAGGCTTGTAATTGTTACTGGTGATAAAGGTGGCGTTGGTAAGAGTACCTTTGCACGAGGTTTGCTTCAGTTTTATATTGATAGAAATCTTTTTTGTATTGCTTATGATGCTGATCAGCGTAATAATCAATTACGCAGACATCATCAAAAATTTAACGCTGGTTTAGTTCGTTGTATTAATGTTTTTGAGAAAGGAAAAGCCGACCAATTGTTAATGGATTTAGAAGCGGATGCTTTCCCATTAGTCTTGCTTGATTTACCAGCTCAATCGGGTGGTGTTTTTGAATTATTTGTGAAAGAGTTATCTTTCTTTAAGATTCTGGCGGATGAACTAGGCTACAGAGTTACGATGGTTTCAGTTATTAATCGACTTCGTGATTCTGTAAATATTTTAAATGCTTTGCATAGCTATTGTGAAGATAAAGTTGATTATGTAGTTGTTAAAAACCTTTTTTTTGGAGACCAAGATAAATTTGGTCGTTATCATTTATCTACTATTCGTCAAACACTACTCGCTAAAGGCTTAGTAGAAGTCTTGATGCCTGATTTAATGGATTATTGCTACGATTTTATTGACGATAACGACTTAACTTTTAGGCAAGCTTCTTCTAAAGATTCCTGTTCTCTTATCGCGGTTAGGGCAAGAGTTAAGTCATGGTTGGATGATTTTGAAGAAAGGTTGAAACCAGCTCATGACTCGCTGGGTTTTAATTGTGACCAATTGCCTGAAGGATTTTCGCATAATGTGGAAAAAGATGAGGGCGAGAAAGGTGCTGTAGAAGAGAAAGCTCATGATGTCGCATAAGCTATGTTTAGAAGACGATTTATCATTACGATTGGTGATTCGCGTGTTGGCAAGTCTACAGTTTCTAGATTAATGCTGGAGTTGTATAAGAAGCATGATTTAAATATTCGCGCTTTTTACCACGGTCAGCGTCCTGATGACTTGTCTAATAAGCTATCAGAATATGATAAGTTGGGTTTTAGTATTAGGCATTTAGGACTTAATCGGGGTGACTCTGACCTCTTGTTAAACGAATTGGAGATGTTTTCAGAAATTGATTTGGTATTTACTGATATGCCAGGTCAGAACTTATTAGATTTTTTTCGATTTGAGAAGGAGATATATTTTCTAGAAAATCTAAACTCTTTAGGCTATCGTGCTACTTTTATTCATCCTGTTTCCAACCGCCGAGATTGTGTTAAATACTTGCAATGTCTCTATCATGTTGTTGGTAGTCAAGCAGATTACTTAGTAGTAAAAAATCAACATTTCGGCGATTTTTTTAAGTATTATGATGGCAATCAAATTCAGGAAGATATTAACAAGTTAGATGGGGTAGAACTTATATTGCCTAAGCTTGAAGATTATGTTTATCAAGACTTAGAAGATACAAATTTACCTTACAGTATGGCGATTACCACAGAGTCAGATATGCAAGTCTTATATCGCTCTGTGGTATTTAACTGGATGGATAATTTTCATGATACTGTCATGAATCATAAGATGGCTCCGGTATATTTAGGCTTGAAAAGAGACCGTGCTGAATTAACTCAGCAAGAAGTTCGCTTTTAAAATATTTATTTTTATTAACTTATTTGACGGGTGATTTTGTGACTGATACTACAAATATTTCCGCAGAGGGTAATCTTAGTAAAGAGCAATTAGAGAAAGAGAAAGAGTCTATAGAAGAGTTGATAGCCAAGTCGGGTATGAAGCCATCCGACCCTTTGTTTAAATTGTGGGCGCAGATTGGCACTACTCAATATGCGATTATGCAGCTACCTGCCAAGCTTGATACTGTGATAGCTAGTTGGACGCTTAAGGTTGACAACAAATTAAGTAATGCGGCTGAAGTGTTGATAATTCAGCAACAGGCTACAATAGCTAAAGCAGCTGAAGAGTTGGTAAGGACTACTAAAAAATCTGTTCCCCCTAAAGGTGAGAAAGGTGTTCCTGTTGGGTTAGGTTTGTTTGATGTCAGTAACTTTAAGTTAGCCCAGATTGGTCTGGCTTTGGGCTGCGTGCTGGCTTTGGGTGCGGCTATAGGGGCTTTTACTTTCAATATGGCTATAACATCCCAATCTGCTGCTAAACTTTCTGATAAAGCAAATTTTAAGCCTGAAGATACCAAACTTTTAGAGTGGGCTAAATCCAAAGAAGGACGTGATGCCCGACAGATTTATACCGAGAATGCTGGCATTATTCAAGCCTGTCGTAAGGGTAAGAATCCGGGCAGATGCATAATTGACGCTAAGACTAAGAAATAGCTGATTACGCAGCGAAAAATTCGCGGTTATTGTCATTGGGAACAAATTCTTTCGCTTCAGTGTATACGGATTCAGTCAAGTCTTCTGGGCAGAGTATTCCTAGTTTTAAAGCTTCACATACAGCTTTTCCTCTAGTGGGTCTATGTTTTTCGTCTTTTTCTGGTTGATCGAGCTTACTGATTATTCGGTGAGCGTGCGAACGTACAGTACTAATTTCCAAGCAGAGTTTGTTAGCCATTTCCTCATAGGTTAGTCCTTTGGCTAGCAATTTTAGTACTTCATACTCTCGTTTTGTTATCATCGAGACAAGAGTATTTTTAGTGTCCAACTCACACATTGCCTGCGTTACAATTGTGTGTATTGTGCTATCAATCCAAGATTCACCTTTATGGGTGGTTATGACAGCTTCGATAATTTTACTTTCGACATTGTTTTTGCTGTAAAAAGAAGTTGCCCCTTTTTTAAATACTTCTTTGACTATCTTTTTCTCGAAACTTCCTGTTATAACAATGGTCTTAATTCTGTTTGAGTAGACTTTTCTGATTTCTTCAACTACTTGCACTCCACTGATGTCAGGTAGTCCTATATCCACAATTACTACATCTGGCTCTGTATTTTTAATTACACTTAGAGCTTCTTTTCCGTATCCTGTTTCTCCGCAAACTTTGATTTTTTCACTGCTTTCTAGAACTGTTTTCAGACCAAGCCTGAATATATTTTGGTCTTCGACTATGACAGTTTTGATAAAATTCATGTTCTAATTTTTTGTATGATATCGTGATAATACTTATAACATTCCTTTAAGCTCTGTGCTGAAACTTGATAATACTTATACACAAATAGCTATTAACTTGATTATTTTTTTATATTTTTAGAAAATTTAAAGAAACAGTATAATTTTAAATTTTTGATTAAGTTCAATTATAGCGGTTCTCAATTGCATACAATACAGTAGCCGCAATGTCTGAACCAACCAGCAATGTCCTGAGTAGTAACCTGTTCAAATGCCTTTGTAATGGCAGAGTCGAGAGTCGAGAGCTTGATAGGTACGAGCAGCAGCTTCAGGACGCGTTCACTGTTTTACTCACGGGCATGGAGAGTTTTTTTTCCGCGTCATCTCAAGCTGTTGCTTGATACGTCCCATCGACGAACGACTCAGGCGCACCTGTGTCTTGTAATACAGTAGAGCGCATAGTTCCTCCAGTGTGGTATTGTTATTTTCCGCTACCAATTCCGTTAGGAGTGCCAATTGTTGTGGCATCAGTTTTGGTGTTTGCCCCCCACCGTGCGGCAATGGTGCGATCGTGCCGTCTGTACGGTAACGTTTCAGCAGAGTTTGCACGAAGCTGAGACTGACACAAAAGCGTTTTGCTAGTAGGCGTTGTGAGATCGGTTCCCTATTGTAGGTGTTGATGATTTTTTGCCGTAGATCCAGGGAGTAAGCTTTCATCTTGACTGAAGCAACTATTACATCGGTTACTCCTTTCTACATTTGTATTGCACTCAATCAGGAAGCGCTATATTTATCTTATCTGGTAATATTTCTGTGGTAAGTGGTGGAAATGTGGTGTTTTGATAGTTGCAGTAGTGTTTGTATGTAACTGCTGTGCTGTCTAAGATATTGGTAATTGGTAAAAGGCTCAATCAGGTTGTTGCGAGTGTTGTTGATAGCTTGCAGCAGTCAACTTATTCGGTGCTTACTAAATCTGCAATACCTGACAATCTGGAAGGTATTGACTTGATACTGGACGTTACTTTAAAGCCAATCAGTATCCGTTTGTCAGGCTTACCAGTTATTAAGGTGGTGCAGTCGGCAGATAATTTATACGTTTCCGGCTTCGACGATTTTTTGGTGTATCCTTTTTCCTCGTCTGATTTATTGAAGCGTGTAGATTTCTGCTTGCACAGGCGAAGTGGTTACCAAAGGAGGCTTCCTCAGTATTTGGAGATGATATCCCACGATGTCTATCACCCTTTGAAAGCAGTTAACTTTGTTTTGGGTTTGGCTCTTGCAGGTAATTATGACGATAACCTTGAGCAGCTTCATTCCGTGTTAGATACCTCCTATTCTACAATCGCCACTATTTTGGGTGTGCTCGCTGATTTGAAGAGTGAATTAAGTCAAGATCCAGGAGGAAATATCGAATATATCAATATTGCTAGCCTCCTGCATTCCATCCATGCTCAGTTCTCTAATAGTGCGATCGCGCAGAATATAAATTTCTCCCTTCTAGTCGAGCCTGAAGTTGCTGATGTGTGCTTGTACGCGAATTACAGCCACCTTTGGCGGATGGTTTGTAACTTGATTGTAAACGCTTTTAGGTATACGAATCCTAGTGGCTCTGTTGCCATCAAGCTTGATACTCAAGTAGATGGTTTCCTCCGCTTGGCGGTTCAAGATACTGGTGTAGGTATCACCTCAATGCAGTTGGAGCAGTTGAATATTGATTTGGGAATAAGTGGGTGCATAGGACTTGGCGGTAGTGCATTTTCTGGGCCAAACTATTTCCTTCAGGAACGTTGCGCTAATGGGGGAGATTCTATGAACGCCCAACTAAGCTCTACCTTACCCTCCCCTACTTCACTTGAAGAATTACACTTAACAAAAACCTCTGCACTTAACAGGAAACGCTGTACCCAAACCGATAGGAATCGCGCAAAGCGCTCTCGTGAGGCACGTGAATTGGGCAGTTTTGCTGCTGAAGGAACATTTACTCTTAATGATACTGGCTCTCATGTAGCTCGTGCTGGCTTGGGCTTGCGTGCAGTTAAGTATGTTGCAGATTGTTACCAGGCCAGTGTTAGTGTGTTTTCTCAGGTAGGGGAAGGCTCAACATTTATCGTAATCTTTAATTTAGAGGCAAATTTTAAATGTTATTCTCAGGGTAAATACTTACTTGTGAATAACACTGCCTCTTAAAATGGAAAACCCTCAAAAAAAAAGACGTGGTTAGATTGTATTATCGATAGCATTGTGAACTTATCCAATCGATTTGATATATCGTGGCTCTTTTTTTGCTGTTTTAGTCTTCAATCATTAATTTTTATTAGCAGTCTTCTTGTAGGTCACTTTGCTGATGATGACTACTTTCGACTCGCTTATTGTATTGGCATGGCTGGCATTACTTTTCCTAAAAACAAGATACCGAATAGGTATATTTTTATTGCTTGTGGATTTTTTATCGGTATCTTGATAGGAATACTTTGATTAATTACCCAAGCTCGTTATCAGAAGATTTTGTATTAGCCTGTTGTTGATCTTGCTGGTTGTTGCGGCGGTTTTGTGACTCATTAAAGAGGAACTTAAACCGCTCAAATTCTGATTGCGTAATGTTGTTTACTACGATAATATAACTAGGTTCATCATTATTTTTGGAAGCTACTAGTGCTTCTCTATTTTCTGGTTCTGAATTTCTATCTAGGGAGAGGGTATTTGAACTTTCTTCGAGTTTGATACTGGCTGTATACTTTTCACCCTGATAAACTACCGACCCATGTTCCTGCTTTCCTTCCTTACTTAATACTTCTAATAATTTAGGGATTATTACTTGCTGTACCTCTGAATTTTTGGCGATGACTACTTCTCTATTTTCTACTGCTACTTCGTTATTACTATTTTTGTCATCATCTTTCTTATCCAAATTAAGATTTTGATTTTCTGAGTAAGCGGTTAGAGTTTGACTTTGATTTTGGTTAGAGCTAAAGTCTATAAAATTGATTGGTTCTACACCTTCAATGCTAACTTGTGCTTGTGCCAGTTTTTCTTCATGTATTCTGCCTGATTCTTGAAAAAGTTCTTGTCTGGCTTTTTCTTGTTCTTCTGGGGTAAGTAGACCAATCTCTTGTGCTTTTTTAGTAACACTTTCATCAGTTATTCCTAATTCAGTCATTTTTTCATGAATATTGGCATAATGCATTGCTTCTGTCATATTTGTCATTTTATTTACCTTTGTATAAGTTCTTTTTTGACATCTTGAAGACTATTTTCGATTCGCATATTCATAAACCTAAAGTCATTTACAGCTTCTTCATTAAGCTTATTAACTTTGGTTTTTCCCTCTCGGACATATAGCAGTACATTACTGTCTTTGTCCTTAATTACATAGGTTTGCTCTTGTGCTTTTGTTGCTATCTGATAATTTTTATAGTTCTCAGTTATAACACTCATTATACCGTTAATATCTTCTTTACCAAAGGTTTTAACAACTCTTTGGGCAAGCTTTGTCATTTCATTAATTTGCTGTAGTTCCTTGATATCGCGCGACATAGCTTTGAATGCATTTTCCAAGATGTAACTGCTATCATTTATATACTGGTTGGTTACTTCTTGAATTCGGTTCAGGTATTTTTCAGTTCTACCTAATTTTTGGGCGGCTTCATACCAGTTTTGGAGATTTTGAACTGTACTTTGTTTAAGATTTTCGAGGGTTTTATCTATAGACTTTGTTTGGCTATTTGTAGATGTTGGTGATAATGCCTGCTGAATGTCTGTATTTAAAGTTTGCGAACTTTCAGTTTGATTTTTAGGAGAAGTGGGCGGGGAGATATTCTTTCCGCCCAACTTCGGAGTGAAGCTTGTTTCTGTCTTTTTCCCTTGTGGTTCTGGTTCTGATTTTTGGTTGGAGGTAGGCTGTATTGCTTCTGCTGTTTGATTTTCTGCTTGTCGAGAATTGGAATTTTCTAGTGCTTTGGTATATCCTTGGGTAACTGCGCGGATGTAGGGTGATTCTAATCCCTTTCCTTCCCAGAAATTTTTTTCTCCACTTGATACGAGATAGCTGCACTGTTTTAGCCATTCGGCTCCTCCCCGATCAGTTATGGCTTCGGCTAATTTAGGGTGTTGCTCAAACCGGGCTTGGAGGATTTCAGCCATTAGCTGTACCCTTGGTTCTTTTAGGGGTACTGTTTCCTTGTAGGCGTAAAAAGCTTGTTCTGCTGACAGGAAGGGTTGTCCTGCTGGCTTAGATTCGGTGTAAGTTTCTGGTCCGTATGTTCCGGCGGGCATTTCCTTATTATCGCGGAATGAAACGGGGTAATCATTAGCTATAGCTCCAACCTGCTTGGATTTGACAGTTGTAGTGGTAAGTACAGCCCCTAGTGGATCTGGACTGCGGGAGTTAAGGTTGATGCCGGGGGCAAATTGAGGCAGTTGTGTGGGTAAATTTTCTGTACTGGTGGTTTTGTCCGTATCAGTTTGTTCTGGCTTAGTATTAACTGGGTCAGCTTGGTTTTTGGTGATTTTAGAAGTTTTCTGTTGTGTGACTGCATCGCTTGGTATCTCACTTGTTGTGGCTGTGTTTTGTGGGGAAGTACTAGCTTTGTTTGTGTCTTTTGTATCTTTAATATTTTCAATAGGATTTAGTTTTACGTATCCTTCATTACTGGGTTTTAGTTGATAGCCGCGTTCCGTCAGATATTTTTGAACTAACTGGTCAGTGCCTTTGGCATTACCTACTACAAACGAGCTTTTAGCCTCGATTGCAGCATTAAGTAGAGGAACGTATTCTTTTTCAAATGTCTGTTTTATCTGCTCGTTTGTTACTCCACGCCAGGGACCAGAACCTGAAACC
>CAZZVG010000223.1:0-7880 GCA_964657295.1 Iningainema sp.
GTAGAGATAGCAATCAGGTGCATTTTCTCTTGGGCTTGGAAAATTGCTTCCGTGACGTTAGAAAGCGCAAACGGCACGATAGTCAAGCCCATAATGTAACAAATAAATGAAGTGTCAGCAGTATAGTGCAGTAGGAATACGACAACCACTAGTGCTGCATAACCGATAATGCTAAAAACAAACTGCAATAAGGTGCCGTTTACCAGATAGACAGGCGTTATTTCTGGATCGCGGGCTAGTTCTCTGGTAAACAAAGTCTTAAAACCTTGAGAAGCAAGGTTTACAAAAATGTAGTAATAGCTGATTGCCAGTAGGTATTGCCCTAAGGCATAAGCTCCTAGAGTACGAGCTATAGCCGCAGTTAGTACAAAGGTCACAATTCCTTGCGTTAATCTATTCACTAACATGGATATAGAATTAACTGCTAGTTTGCGTCGTTCTGACATTGCTAACAAGCCTTTTTTAATTTAATGTAATTCACGAATTTTGAGATCCCCGACTTCTTTAAGAAGTCGGGGATCTCGTTTTTCATGAATGATTTAAGACTGCTATATCTGCTTGTACCTTTCGTAAACAAACAGTCAATTGTTCAGCCAGAAACCTCACGTTTGGCTCTTCCATAAGAGTTGTGTGGGTTGCTTCGGGTATGTGATAAGTTTCAACTCCACCAGTGGCCGCTTTACTCCATAACTGGGGATCATCTTCCAACTTTTGAAAACTGCTCGTCGAGTTGAAAAGAGTCACTTTGCCAGGATAGATTTCTTGGACTACATAGCTTCTGAAAGCTTGATGGTTAGATGCACCGACATTAAGGATTTGTATATCCATAAATGACCGCTTTATGTATCTCAGATATGACTTGTAGAAAATACTTGCCTTCCCTGCTGTCAGATGCCAGTTTATTCTTTCCCAGAAATAATTTATTTGATCTCGCGGTTTCAAATTGAGCAGATTCTTTAAATGTGCGAAGCTTGACTGCCATAGGGTTTTAGGTTTAGTGTTAGTAGTATCTGCATGACCTTGGGTAACAACAGGAGATCCAGAGTCAAATATAGCCAGCAACCTCACTTCCTGACCCTGTGCGTGAAGTTGTCGGGCAATTTCAAAGGCTATTTGACCACCTAAGGAAAAGCCTCCCAGAAAATAGGGTCCTTGAGGTTGAATCCTTTGTATTTCTTTGATATAATTGAATGCCATTTCTGGTATTGAGGCAATTGGCGATCGCTTACCGTCCAGTCCTTGCGCTTGTAGTGCATAGAACGGTTGATCTGGCAATAGATATTGCGCCAACTTGCGATAGAATAGCACATTACCCCAAATAGCATGAATACAGAACAGAGGCGGTTTTGTCGGCTTACCCTGTTGAATCATCACTAAGGATTCCCATTCTTGAGAAGACTCTTCTTGGTGTAGAATAGTCGCCAGTTCCGCAATAGTCTGTTTCTTAAAGAGAGTCGCTAAAGATAGCCGAATCCCCCAAGTCTTTTCAATTTCAGCAAACATGCGCATAGCAAGGAGAGAATGACCTCCCAATGCAAAGAAGTTGTCATGGATACCTATCTGTTGCAGATCCAAGACTTTTGTCCAGATAGCTACTAAAATCTCTTCTGTGGGATTTCTGGGGGTGTCAAAGCCAGTTTCTGAGGTCAGGAAAGATGTCTTAGGCAAAGCATGGCTATCTACTTTGCCATTAGAAGCTAGGGGCGTAGAGGAGACAAAATCACTAGGCACACTGTATCCTAGCAAGGCACGACGGTCTACTTTGCCGTTCGGTGTTAGTGGCAGGGCTTCCAGTGTCACAAAAGCTGAAGGGATCATGTACTTTGGCAGCTTTTGGGAGAGGAAGTCACGCAGCTGATTAACTGTAGGTGTTTGATTCTGATGGGTGACAATGTAGCCAACTAAGCGTTTGTCTCCTGGGATATCTTCTCGGACAATCACAGCTACTTCCCGTATCTCTGGGTGTTTGGCTAGCAATACTTCAATTTCTCCCAGTTCGATGCGGAAACCCCGAATCTTCACTTGATTGTCAATGCGACTGATATATTCAATGTCTCCATTGGGCAGATACCGCGCTAAATCACCTGTTTTGTAAAGGCGGGAATTTGGTTCATTGCTAAAAGGATTGCCAATGAATTTTTCGGTGGTTAAATCTGGACGATTCAAATACCCTCTAGCAAGACAGACACCCCCGATATACAGTTCGCCACTAATTCCAATGGGAACTGGTTGGAGATATTGATCGAGGATGTATGTTTGCGTGTTACCAATGGGTTTTCCAATAGATATTGCAGGTTTTTGAGTACCAACTAGGGATTGCTGTTTGCTAAGTTCATAAGTTGTAGCCCACACAGTAGCTTCGGTAGGCCCATACATATTCCAAACAGAGGAAACTCTGGCTAAAAGCTGAGAGGCTAATTCTTGGGATAGGGCTTCACCACCACAAAGAATCTTTAGTTGCGATTGATCATTCCATCCTGCTGCTAGAAGGAGATGCCAAGTCGCTGGGGTGGCTTGCATAACTGTAGAATTAGACTCCGAAAGTAACTTCAGTAGTCTAATCCCATCAACAGCCACTTCCCGACTAACCAATACGACTTTAGCCCCTAACATTAGAGGTAGGTAAAGTTCTAGTACGGCAATATCAAAAGAAATAGTAGTGACGGCTAGGAGGATGTCTTTGTCTGTCAATCCAGGCTTAAGCTGCATAGTACTTAAAAAGTTCGTGACAGCCTCATGAGTAATTTGAACGCCTTTTGGTTTTCCTGTAGATCCCGAAGTGTAGATGATGTATGCCCTATCCTTCATCACACCACTGAATAGATTCTCGTCACTCTCTTGAGAGATATTTTTCCAGTCAGTGTCTAAGTAAACTACTTTTGCCTGATGCTCAGGTAATAGAGATACTAAATCTTGCTGAGTTAGAAGCACTGGCATCTGTGAATCTGACACCATATAAGCCAATCGCTCTTGAGGATAAGCTGGATCTAAAGGCACATAAGCACCACCTGCTTTGAGAATGCCTAATAGTCCTACAACCATTTCTAAAGAGCGTTCTACACAGATCCCTATCGGCATATCCCCGGACACTCCCAAAGTTCTCAGGTAATGTGCTAATTGATTTGCCTGACTATTTAACTGCCGATAGGTAAGTTGTTGTTCTTCAAATACTACTGCGACTGCATCCGGGGTACGCTTTACTTGCTCCTCAAATAACTGATGGACACATTTATCTATGGGATAGTCTGTCTGAGTATTATTCCATTCTATAAGTAACTGCTGTCTCTCCTTGGGTGTCAGCAGGGGTAACTCGGAAATATGCTGTTCTGGGTTAGCAGCGATCGCCACAAGCATTGTTTGGAAATGCCCATTCATCCGCTCGATGGTATCAGCATCAAACAAGTCAGTGTTATATACCCACTTTCCTACCAGTCCATTGCTGGTTTGTTCTAAAAATAACGTTAAATCAAACTTGGTTGTGTTATCTTCCACCACCCACGGACTTGCAGTTAAGCTGGAAACCTCGATCTTTTGTAGGGAGATATCTCCCTCCATGACAAACATCACCTGGAACAGGGGTGAATAGCTGAAGTCTCGCTGCGGTTGCAATTCCTCTACTAAGATCTCAAAGGGCAAATCTTGATGACTTTGAGCTAACACAGCCACTTTCCGCACCCGCTCCAGTAATTCTGGAAATCTGGGATTTCCAGACATATCAGTGCGGAGGGTTACAGCGTTCACAAAAATTTCTGAATTAATGCGGCTAGCAATAGGGGAACCTAGTACGATGTCTTCTGTACCTGTATAGCGGTAGAGCAAGGTATTAAACGCCGCTAACAAAGTCATGAACAAGGTAACACCTTGTTGTCTGCTGTAGAAACTGAGTGCTTCCGTTAGTTCCTGAGAAACGACAAAGGATTGAGAACTTCCATGTTCATTTTGCTCTGCTGGTCGTGGTCGGTCAGTGGGGAGTGATAATAAAGGTGGCGCACCTGCAAGTTGTTGTTTCCAGTAAGCGAGTGAGGACTGGATGGGTAGTTCCTGTAGGTATGAGAGCAGAGCTTTATAGGAGACTTCGTAGACTTCTCTATCAATAAACTTTAGTTTTGGATCGTAATGTAAGATCAACCGTAAAGCGCCTAGAGCCTCAACCCACTGTCCAGCTTTGATGTATCCCATGATTGCGTAGGGTAGTCGCCCTGCAAAAAGGCTAATCCAAGCTTGCCTGCCGCGTTCGTAAGCTGCTTCATATTCTTTGTTCCCAGTCTGTTCAATGTAACTCCATTGCAGACTATGGGAATGCAATGCACTTATCAGCATTCCCGCCGATTTTGCTGACAAGTTACTACCGTGATAGCGGTATTCAAAAACTATTTGATTGTGGAAGTGTATGGGGAACTCACGAGCAACTCGGAGAAATAAGTTTATATCTTCCATAGTCGCTAAATTTGAGTCAAACCCTCCTACAGACTCAATAGCGACACGTCGAAAAATGACACAGGCACATTGGATTTTATGCTCGGCAGCCAGAATAGTTGCATAGTCAGCGACTTCTGGTTGATTCTCATATATTTCTTCGGTTCTATATGTGCCATCCGCGTTCATTGATTGAAAAATATAACCACCAAAGACAAAGCCAACTTCTGGATGGGCGTTGATGCAATTTACACCAATTTCAACGGCTTGAGGTAAAAGGCGATCGTCACTATCAAGAAAGAGTAGATACTCTCCTTGACTCACGCTTATTCCCGTATTACGTGCTGCAGAGACACCCTGATTGCTTTGGTAGATATATTTTACAGTCGGGTAGCGATCGCAAACTTCTTTTGTTTCATCTGTCGATCCATCATCCACCACGACGATCTCGAACACAGGGTAAGTTTGACTGAGTAGACTCTCAATTGCTTCTCTTAAAAATACGGCTCGGTTATATGAAGGAATAATAACTGATACCCGAGAGTGGTTAAAGTTAGGTAGTGCTTGATTCATCATAAATGGTTAATTGGTATTCTCGTGTTTTGTACGGGCAGGTTTTACCAGATAACTTACAAAGCGATCAAATCAATTGATCAAACCTGCCCCTACTGTTTTTTCTTCGCAAGCTTCTTGTCTGACAACTGATGCGTACAGCGCCGCTAATGAAGTGATGTAATTTTTGACCTCAAAGCACTCAACGCGACGGCGGGCAGCAGTTCCCAGCGAAATTCTTAACTCTTCATCTCTAATTAAGTTTTGCATGGCTTGTACTAATTGTTCTTGATTTCCAGGTTGGACTAATAAACCGTTCTGATTGTGATTAATAACTTCAGGTATGCCCCCGACTGGCGTGACAATTACAGGTAAACCCCAAGCCATTGCTTCTAACATTGACATGGGTAAACCTTCGTTATATGAAGGCAAAATAAAGGCATCTGCTTCTGCCAAAAGAGCATCTCGTTCTGTAGGACTCAACCAAGCACAAAGAGTAATTTTTTCCTCAACAGCTAATTCTTGAATGAGTTGTTGAGCCATTTCTAAATCTCCGTTTCCTGCTAAAACTAATTCGGCGGAATTTCGATCTGATTCTGGCAGTGCTGCAAATGCCTTAATGAGGTCAAATGCTCCTTTATCTTGCTTAGGGAAAGAAATAATAGACTTGGCAGCATCAAGTGCGCCACCACGTTTACCGATGCGACCTAAAAATACAAACTTTACCTGCCTTTTGTCCTTCCTTTGTGGAATATTTGATGGCAGATTGACAGGATTGTAAAGCACTATTGTTTGATTTGGAGCTAGGTGTAATGTTTCTATAAAACAATTTTTCCAATTTTCTGAAAGAGCAATAAATTTAGTGCATTTGCCAAATAATAGAGCGATTGTTCTTTGCGCTAATCGAGGAATACCGGCAAAAAATTCTTGATATGTTGCCCCGTGGGAATGAAGAATAAAAGGCTGGCGAAAAGCTAAGAGAATGAGTACAAGAATTAGTTTTCTCAGGGTACTGCCTCTTTCTGCAAAATGAATATGAGCTAAGTCGGTTTCTCCTCTCAACAGTTTCCACACAAGTGTCTTAACTGCTTTTATAAAAACTATCGCATTCAGTACTACAGATCCTGGGGCAAATGTACCAACATGATGAATTTGTATTTCTGGAGGTGCATTTTCGAGGATAAGTTTTTCAACTGATGTAATTCCTCCCTGGATATCAAGACTAGCGCCAAGCATTAACACTCTGATGATTTGCTTTTGACTATCAGTAGATTTATACATAAAATTTAGTGACTCCATTATTTTGAGAATTAGGATTTTTCTGTCTATCCTTCTCCTTTCGGAGACGCTGCGCGAACGGGAAAGCTTAAAGGCGAATGAGATCTTCTTAATTGAGGCAAAAAGTTATTTGTGGTGCTGTTTGTTTGTAACTGTGGTATGCGTAGTGAAAAAAATATTGCAACTTGGATCACAAAGAAAAAGTTGTTTTGGATTACAAGTGTACTTTCTGTGAGATTTGCCAGCACAATATATGTGAGAAACATTGCTGGCCAAAAACCGTCAGGCGTTTTCACCAACCTGATGTATGCTAATCCCTTCTGGAAACTTGTTACAAAGTCAATTAGATAGATTGAGAAGCCGACTAATCCCAATTCAAGGAAAAGATCTAAAAAGCCATTGTGGCTGTTTGGTGGTGTCCAACCTGATGCATACCAGATATCAGCAGATGGACCATCAAAGCCTCTCCAGAATGCACCAAATCCATAACCTAGCCAAGGACGTTGCCAGATTTTATCTAAGATAAATGGCCAAAAGTTTGTTCGACCAGTAAGTGTTAAATCTTTACCAAATAGAGCGGCGATCGCTTCGGCATTAGCAGATACCAATGAATATAAGATTGTACTTATTGTTGTAATTCCCATTAAGGTGGGAATCATGAAGTCATAGTGCCAACGTAAAATCCGAAAGAAAAATAATTCAACTATAAGAATTAAAATATTAATTAGGGGTGATGATGATCCGGAAGCTATGATTAGCAATACCGAAAACACCAATCCACTCCAGAATAGCCAGCGTTTTTTTTGTGCCCCAAGAGCCAGGAGTAAAAATACAATGGTACTGGGTGCCATGACTTTGCCGAGAACATTTTTATGGTTATAAATTCCCCGCCAAGCTCCGAAATGAACTCCGCTCATCAGTCCGTATTTTGGCAATCCCACAGCAAACAAAACACTGGCGAATATGGCTATACCAAATGTCCATCCTAATAACTGTAACTGCTCTTTTAAGCTATAGCGGCTGGCTAAGTAGAGTGAAAATAAGATTGTACCAACTAGTGCTATACTACGGCTTTTGGTTATGTCAGGTGCATCAGACCAGAAAAAGGAGAAAACAGCTAGCCCTACCAATAGCCAGATAAATTTATCTTTAGTAATGACTTTAATGACCTTTTTCCACCTTAAAACAAGTAAGCAAAAGGTGATCAAATAAATAACTAAAAAGATTATCTGAATCAAGGCAAAATCAGAAATACTTTCCACTTCGTCCCCTTCACTTGCCCCTCCTGAAAGAATGACAACTAATGGGCCTCCTGAATAATGGATTAAAGACACAACCGTAAATGCTTTTTCGGCAAATAGCAAAAGTTTTTTCATCAACCGATACGTTTGGTATTTTTAGCGGCGATAGCGTGTTTGTAAACTTCAACAGTTTGAGCCGCTATATTCGACCAATTCAAGTCTTGCTGACAGCGAAGCATAGCAGCAGCTTGCATCTGGCGCTGCTTTTCAGGATCGCTTAATAGCTGAATGATGGCATCAGCGAGAGCGCGAACATCGCGGGGTGGTACAAGCAGTCCATCTTGTTCGTGGTGAATGATCTCCCCTAAACCGCCGACATTGGAGGCTATAACT
>CAZZVG010000224.1:0-7859 GCA_964657295.1 Iningainema sp.
AGTAAAGTTTTCTTTTTCACATTCGCGGTTCAAGCGCCTCTATATTACATTTTGTCCTTATATTCTTTATTTGTCAGTATTTATTTTTTAAAGATCGTGTAATAACTAACTAAGTAATACGTAGTTTCAAATGAGATTATTATTACTTTACTGTTGAGGAGCTAAAGTTTTCAAAGAGTGTTTGTACTTAAGTATAAATACAGTTATTCTTAATAAAATAGTTGCGATGTAGAATAATACTAGAAACCCGGTCACTTTTGAGAAACCGGGTTTCTAATTGCTTTGACAACTGACTTCTTCTTAATTAGACCGCACCACTATTTTTGTTAAATAAGATGGCTACTGTTTTTAAAATTAGCTTCAAATCGTACAGTAAGCTCCAATTTTTTTGATACTGCAAATCCAGGCGAATGACATCCTCAAATTTACGCACACTAGACCTTCCATTCACTTGCCATTCTCCAGTCATACCTGGTTTCACATCCAAACGCTGCCATTCTGGTACCTCATAGCGCTCAACTTCATCAGGTGTAGGTGGTCTAGTACCAACTAAACTCATTTCTCCTTTTAGGACATTGAAAAATTGTGGTAGTTCGTCTAAACTGGTTCGCCGCAACAACCGCCCGACTCGCGTCACTCTTGGATCATTGTCAATTTTAAAAAAAGCACCTTGAGCTTGGTTTTGTCTTTCTAGTTCGGCTTTGCGTGCCTCCGCATTAATATACATAGAGCGGAATTTCCAAATCCGAAAGCGCTTACCCATCCAACCACAACGAGTTTGACCAAAGAAAATGGGACCGCGATCATCAAGTTGAATAGCAACAGCAATGGGAATAAACAAAAGTCCTATAATCACAAAACCTACCAATGCCCCAACAATATCTATCAACCGTTTCATCCAAGACTGCACGGAAGGATGGGTAGTTGGGAGTTGTTCTGGGCGATTTGAGGGAAGTGGTGTGCCAATAGACTTGATCGTAAAAACCTGATCCAATCCTGTGAGATTGAGTACTGCCATCACCTGAGGGGTAACATTTTGCAGTATAAATTCAATCTGTGTTTCTTGGGAGGTTTTTAAACTACTGACCAAAGCACCTAAACCACTACTATCCAAGAAAGTCGTCTGGTGAAAGTCAATGATGATTGTTTTGGGAACTGATGTATGCTGAATCAGAGAAAGGCAGGTATGCTTGAAGGCTACAGCCTCTAGCACACTTAACCGCACTGACGCCTGCACTATAGCCGTGTCGTTTGAGAAAGTAATGGGAAAATCTCCCTCTGTAGGTTGGCCAGTCATGAAGCCTTGTACTTTTGTTGCCATATAAACATCTGCCAGACATTAATGATGTCAAGAGCGAATAAACTAACCTATTGCTTAAGCAGTAGGAATAAGTACTAATCGCTAGTTACTTGGGTTGAGATTGGAGATCGCTTTCCTAAGATTCACAATAGAACAATAAGCTAAAAAGTACCCTCGAGCTTGTGCTGATAAGAGCGTGATAACACGCAACGTCAGCGAAGTCCATAGCATTTGTATCATCAGATGACTAACAAAACTGCTCTAACAACCCATGCACGCCTAATTGAAGTCTTTTCTGCTATTCAAGGGGAAGGACTTAATGTGGGAACACGCCAAATATTTATTCGCTTCGCCCTTTGTGACTTACGCTGCCATTTTTGTGACAGCTCTCATACTTGGGTTGCACCCGATAATTGTAGGATAGAACGAACTCCAGGATTGCGCAACTTTGAAATTTGCGCCAACCCTGTCCCAATATCTATGTTACTAGAACGAGTTGAGCAACTGAATTTTTATGGTCTACACGATAGTATCAGTTTAACTGGCGGCGAACCACTTCTTCATGCTAAGTTCATGATGGAATTTTTACCCCAAGTGCGTAATAACACAGTTTTACCTGTATATTTAGAAACGGGTGGACATCTTCCAGAACAACTAGCGATGATCTTGCCTTACCTGGACTCTGTGGGTATGGATTTCAAACTCAAGAGCACGAGTGGCGAAAGTCGTTGGGAAGAACACGCAAAATGCTTGCAACTTTGCTACAACGCCAAATTAGAAGTTTTTGTGAAGATTGTTGTTTCTCAAAACACAGATCTGGCTGAGTTGGAACGATCAGCTTTGTTGGTAGCAGGAGTCAGTCCAGAGATTTCAGTATTCTTACAACCAGTTACACCTTTAGAAACACCCGTTACATTCACGAATGTATCTGTACTTGCTCCTTCCCCCGACCAAGTTTTAAGTTGGCAAGCTTTAATGAAGCGGTTTGTCAAGCACGTACGCGTGATACCGCAAACGCACAAAATGCTAAATCAACTTTGATGCATGGTAAGACTTAAGGTAGAAGGGGGAGAAGTCAGACTTGAAATAATTTTCTCCCTCTCTCCCCCTGCTCCTCCTGTTCTTATAATTCCCCTTCATCAATATTTTTAGATTTTGCCCTTGCCTTACTGGCACTACGTTTGAGGGCCGAGATTCGGGCTTCGTATCGAGAGCGCTGGCGCTTGCTTGGAGTATTTTCAATCAAGGTTTTCAAAGCACTCCCCAGACTCTTGTAAGCGTTGGCAAGAGTGTAACCAAAGCGAGTTGCTAAGGCGATCGCTTTTTCATCAGCGTCAGTCAGTTCTTTAACTAGCTTTCCGCCATTATTTTTTTGATAGAGTCGCCACCCAGAGACTCCGCACAAACCCACAGCCAGCAACAATAGCAAAGCATCTTGCACCCACAACTCACCAACAGCACCACCTAAACCAATTGCTAAGGCTGCCATTTCCCAACCATCTTTGGGAATAGTGTCATTTTGAATGCGGGCGACCTCATGCCAAAATAGCAAATTACGCTGATCCATTGCCAGCGTATCCCATTTCACCAAGTCAATTTGAATTTCTACCTGGTCTTTGCCAATTTCCTCGCTGCGGACCAAGGGTGGATTAACTTCAGTTGTACCTTCAACCGTGACCCAGCTTTGCAATTCTGGCGGTAGTAGACCTTTTAACCGCCGGAGTTCGCTCATTTCCGCTTTAGCAGAGGAAGTCGCATAGGATGTCATAATATCCAGCCCTAGAAAAGTTCAGTATATAGAGGGTATCACTTTGGAGTATAGCTATTTCATTAACAATTTTGCTTATTCAATCGGAAAACTTCCCCGCTTTTTTCGAGCTTCCATTGCCCTTTCGAGGATGTCTAGCAATCCAGGAGCCTGTTGTTGAATGCTCAGTAAAATTCTCTCTCCCAATTCTACATTTCCTGGATCTTGACCTGTCTCCATCACCTCCCTCAAACGAGGAATCGCCACAGAATCGACAAGCTGAACTAACCCACTCAGACAACGCTTAAATTGTCGTTCTGTAAGAACTGAGTCTTCCAAAGGAAATTCAATGATAGCGCGGATTTCCCCATCTGATGGGTCATACTCCCATTGCAACATTTTGGTTTCCCAGGAAATGGCAAGCATCGTCTGTAAAATTGCTGTTTTATAATGATGATCTTTAACACCTACCAGAACTTGAGGTGCAAATATACGGAAAAACTTTCCCTCCTCATCCAATTGGACAACAATCAAAAAATCTTGTATATTGTCACTTTCTACACCTGTAACTATACGGTCTTCTTCATCCTCTAGACGGTATTCCCAACCAAGGTTATCTAAGTATTTCGCAATCTGTTGCAGATTAGCTGCCATAAAAGCCTCATAAAAAACGCAGGAGTAGCTGTTCACACACCTAGTCTAACTTGCTGTCCTGTCTAGTATTGGGTTGACAGGGAATCTGTTTTACCCATTCCCCATTACCATATCGGTTCATCAGAGTCTACGATCGCACCCCCTGAACGGTTACCTTTTGGGAACGTCCCGCAGTCTACTGAATTTATTCTTTTCTGAGAGAACTTTCATGCCATTGTCCCAGAATTAAGTTAGATAATGTGCTCAAAAGGATAAAAATCAGGATACCAAGCATACTAATCATTAACAAAGCCGCAAACATGCGAGGTATTTGCAGATTGTAGCTAGCAATTAGCATTTGATAAGCAATTCCAGAATTTGCACCACCCGTACCTGCGACAAATTCAGCTACTACTGCTCCAATTAATGCTAATCCACCACTTATTCGTAACCCAGCCAAAAAATAGGGTAAAGCACTGGGTAATCTTAAGTACAGCATTTTTTGCCAGCGTGATGCTTTGTAGAGGCGAAATAAGTCACTTAAATTAGAATCAACACTATTTAGCCCAAAAGTGGTATTAGAAATAATTGGGAAAAATGCTATAATCCAAGCGCAAATTACTAAAGCAACGAAGGTATTGTTTCTCAACCAAATAATAATTAAAGGAGCAATAGCAGCAATTGGCATTGTTTGCAAAACTACTGCGTAGGGATATAAACTTTTTTCTATCCATTTGCTCTGAGCCATTAACATGGCAATCAGTAATCCTGAAACAGCTGCTGTCATAAAGGCAGCTACAGTAATTTTCAGTGTAATAAATAAAGCCGGAAATAAAATATTCCAGTCAGTAATTAATGTTTTTAATACCAGCAAGGGGCCTGGTAAGATGTAAGTTGGTGTATTAGTCACTCTCACTGATATTTCCCAAACTAAAAGCACTATTACTCCCACTAATATAGGAGCCACAACATCAAGGGAAAGGAACTTTTTTGAGTTTAGTTTGACCATTGGAAACCTCAGGAAACAAAAGACAGAATATTTCAGGATTGTTGAACTAAGATGTGAATCTAAATGTTTCTGATTGTCAGGATTCAGCATCGGTGAATTCAGAATTCAGCTTGGGACAAAGCTTCTAGCTCCGCGAGGTAATGATTTCCACACAATATCTATAGATTAGATTCTTGAAGTACGGGCAGGTTTTACCAGATCACTTACCCGAGCCAAAATCAATTGGTAAAACCTGCCCCTACTAGGACTTCTGACTAATTCATCGCCTTTGATAATTCAGCAGCAACTTTTCGGCAATATGCGCCATAAGCTTGGGAATCGCGAAACTCTTCGTTTCTGGGTAATGGCTCATCGATAGCGATATCAGCTACTACTCTACCTGGGCGGGCTGCCATGACGATGACTCGATTGGATAAATATACGGCTTCATAAATATTGTGAGTTACGAATACGACAGTCCAGCATTTATGACTCCATAAAGCCAGTAATTCGTCATTGAGCTTGGTGCGAGTAATATCATCTAATGCCCCAAATGGTTCATCCATTAGTAATACTTTGGGGGAAGTAACAAGAGATCTGGCAATGGATACTCGCATTTTCATTCCGCCTGAAAGTTGGCGCGGGTAGGCTCGTGCAAAACCGGATAATCCGACTAAATCTAGAGCTTCTTCGATGGCAAAATCGGCAGTTTTTTTGGGAACTCCAGCTAATTTCAGGGGTAACCGAATATTATCCACTACCGTCGCCCAAGGCATCAGCGCTGCTTCTTGGAAAACAAAAGCTATCTCTTTTTGATTAGCGCTGCTGCTCCATCGCATTTCCCCCGAACTAATACTGCTTAGTCCGGCAATAATACGTAGTAAAGTACTTTTGCCACATCCCGATGGTCCTACTAGACTAATAAATTCTGACTGATGAATCTTTAGATTTAGGTCTTGTAGGGCTAAAGTACCATTTTCAAAAATTTTGTTGACATGGGTAAGAGAAATAGCTGGTTCAAGATTCATTGATTTAACTAAGCTTTGCTGTAGTAATCTACTCCTTTATTCACAAAATCTAAAGTATAGGCTTGTTTATAATCAGTGGTACTTTTGAGTATACCAACTTTGACTAACTCTTTAAACAAGCTTTCCCAACGGGCATCACTCATGGCCCCAATGCCAAGTTTTTCTGCATCACCGGAGACAATAATACTATACTCTTTGAGTTTATTTAGACTAAAGCTAATTAATTCATCAGTAATTTCGGGATTATCTTTTTTGATTAACTCATTTGCTGGGGATGGATTTTCGAGATAGCTGTACCATCCCTTGATTGATGCATCAACAAATCGCTGTACCAGTTTAGGATTAGTTTCTACTAATTTTTTGGTGGTTTCAATTGTGAAAGTATAGGGGTTATAATTAGCTTCTTCTAAAGATAAAATATTTGGTTTAAAGCCTCCTCCTTGTTCGATGATGTAGGGTTCAGATGTCAAAATTCCTTGCTGAGCAGAATTTTTATCTACAAGGAAAGGACTAATATTAAAATTGTAGGGACGTGTTTGTTGATCGGTAAAACCGTACTTTGCCTTTAGTATAGGCCAATAGGTTGTGTTTGCACTTGGAGAAATAAAAATCGGTTTATCTTTCAAGTTTACTAGGGAATCATTTCCAACATTAGGGTGAGATAGGAGAACTTGTATTTCTTTTTGAAAGATAGCAGCGACAGAGACGATAGGAATGCCTGATTCTACATTTTTAATCGCATTGACAGCATGTCCCATCGTCAAGTCAACAACTCCCCCAACTAATAATTGAATCACATTACTTTGAGGACCTGTTGGTTGAATTTCAACATCTAAACCATAATCTTGATAAATTCCTGTAGCCGCTGCTTGATAGAAACCGCCATACTCAGCTTCTGCTTTCCAGCCTAAGGCAAACCTAATTTTATCGAGGTTTTTTTCGGTTTTTGTTGTTGATTTTGCTGTTGGATTGGTACAAGCCTGTAAAATGCTACTACCAACTACTGCGGCACTGAGGTTAATAAATTCGCGACGCCTGAAATTTTGAGTGTATTTTTTCATCGCTGAAACATTTAGTTGTGGCTCATGTCTTCAGAATTCAGCATTAAGTAGGTGGTTGGGAAAATTTCTAACTATGTCATTGCGGGAGCAAAGCGAACTGAAGCAATCGCAATGGTTTTGAGCATTTTACATCTCGTTACATAGTTAGGTTTATTTGAGCTAACCTACTTAGTATTTTATTTTTACTTAATTAGGGGACTACAAGATAATATACGAGTTGCGTAATTCATAGCTAATTTTTAAATCGAGTGATGTCAATTATCATCTTACCGCCAAAATCTGGGATGGGGCGGTTTAGTTAACTCGATACGGACTTGGTGTACTAAGTCGAAAGTTGTGAGAATTTCCTTGGCGATCGCACTAGTAGTCTGTCAAACCAATTTTCACGGGTGAAGGCAGGGAGTGGGGAAAGATTTTGACGCATAGCTGCCTTCTTAATTCTTTCGGTGTCCTTACTCCTCCGGTGTACGGAGATTCTTAGATTACACTGCTGACAGACTAGGTTTTGCTAAAAATTCTGGTTTTTCGTTTTCACTCGTCGGTACAACTCCTCCATTGCTTCAATAAAGGAATTGTCCTTTTGCCAGAAAGCCGGAAAATCCCCTTCTTTCTTAATCAGAATTGCCGAGACACTACTTTGAGTTGGAACTTCAATCGTTTGAGGTAATCGCTTTGTGCTTAACCAAAACTCCCTAGCCGTTGGTTTTTGGGAAACTGCTTGCTTTTCCAGTCTTGTATCAAACGAGGTAGAGGTTTCTAAAGAGATTTCTTTAGTATTTAGTTCTTCAGATAATGCTTTACCTAAGGAGGATTCAGCGAGTTTTGCTTGCAGTTCTGTTTTGGATATTCCTCTGAGTTCAAATAGCAAAAATGGGTTATTATCTAGTTGAGAAGCAACTAAGTAGTAAACTCCGGCAATGTGCTTGCAGGGATTGGCAGCGTCGGGACAGGAGCATTTTGTTTTGAAGTCTTTTCGACTATGAGGTAATAAGTATAGTCCTAAGGTAGTGGGGGAAGTTTTTATCAGAATTAACAGTTATCATAACAAAAATTCCCCTTGGACTAAAAGCTTATACACATACATTAAACGCTTAATTACAAG
>CAZZVG010000225.1:0-7856 GCA_964657295.1 Iningainema sp.
CTAATACTTGCGTACTATAGTTGGCGATCGCGTTGTGCCAGTTGCGTAAGTCCTGAACTTATCAGAGTCTGGTTGAGATTATTCACGATCGCCCCTCTACCCCCTTCCTTTTTTCTTGGTCGGTTTTAGGGAGCGCTCAAATTCCCATAACTCTAAATAAGGACGCTCTAATTCTTCAACTTCAGCAATTCGTCCCTCTGCTCTGGTGCTTATTTATTTTCTGAATGAATGCATTCCAATCTCGACACTTTTTCCTGGCTCGTTCTCCAGCCACCTTCCCGCAATTGACACTCCTAAAAGACTTTGGTTCGTGAAAATAATTAGTCATAAGATTTCACTTTTGAAGTTCAATTTTATACTTTTTTCTTCTCTTATTGACTTTGCTGGTAATAAAGTATTCTTCTTTCTACATAAGCTAGAAGAATACTTGGGCTTTGTTCAATTACCTTACTCCAATCTGCGAGTACGCCAGTAATATCATCTATATTCTCTCTAATCCAAGCTCTATCAGCATAGCAATGAATACATCCATCATCCAATAATATCGCGCGCTCGTAATGCTCTAAAGCCGAGGTTAGTTGTCCAAACTGACACAGTAACGCCCCGCGTTTATGCTGAAGAACATGTTCGTGTTTGGCATAACTCAATTGACTAGCCGTAAGCATTCCCGTATAGCATTGGGACGGATTATTGCAAGAGCGCCATCAAGCCAGTATTCTTCGGTGGTGCGCTCTTGCCATTGGGGCAAGTGATGGTAGGGGCATTACTAATGATGTTTGTTTGCGCGATCGGGTTGCTTATCGCGATCGCTACCCAAGTCCAAGAAATCAACGGAAGCCTGAAACAAGCAGTAGGGAGAGCCAGTTATGGAAAACCACCAGAATTATAAAAACCAGTACTTTCTACCTGCTCTAGGGTTGGTCACCGCTTCTGCTATTGCCTCTGTGCTTGCGGTTCCGTTTTTCTTCGACACCACCAACCACTACTGTGACAGAGCGACGAACCCCCGTTGTGAACACTAATTGGGCAACCTTTGCTTTCCAGAGTAAGCTTTTAATGAACGGTATTGTTGAAAGGATCTCTCCATATCACGTGAGACGATTATTAGAAGAAGCCCAAATCAAGCCACACTCTTATTCGTTACTATACGCTGGTGTCCAAGTGTACGTCATCTGACATTTTGCACCTTCGAGTTGAAGGGTAGGGTGGGCAATGCTAATATTACTCATTGAAGCGAGAAAGGTTGAGTGTCGCCACATCTGCTGACAAGATTTTAGGAGGGTTGGGTGAAAGGAAGACAAAGTTGGACAACGCTTGTCTTTGGTTAGGTGTTAAACATCTAGTTCAGGGTGCGCAAAACCGAGCCATGTCCAGTAATGTCCGACGTTCTACTCCTAGGAGTTGGCTCGGTTTTGCTAGCGTTGTCCAACTTTGTCAAGCCCTAGTGAAGCGGCGTGACACCCTCTTGTTACTTCACAAATAAAATGGTAAGGAGGCTCTTAATAAATTTGGTAATTATCATTAAAGATCGTGCCACGCTCGCAGAAGTCGAAGAAATGCTGCAAACCTTGAGAATTTATATTAAAGTTGCAGTAGATATTGAACGCGGTATTTTAGCTGGAGGCGGCGAAAAACACGCTCTTTGTGAAGCGGCATTGCTAGAAGACGGTAGTAGACAACGAAATATATGGGGCGCAGACTCGACTCCCTTTGACCAGTCAATTGCTTATGAGTCGATTATCAATATTCGTCCGAGCCAAAATAATCGCTCAATGATAATTCAAAACATGGTCATTCGAGAACGTGTAAAACAAATTACTCAGGAGTTAATCGGTGGATATAATATTCAATTTAAATGAAAAACAAGCTCGTTTCCAAAGTGATGATATTCCACATCGTTTAGGGCATACAGCGTCTAATTTAGCTCGTGTGCGATCATTTTGTAATACTGCTTATAAGGAAGCAGTTAAATCTGTACTCAATGAAACTCAATGGTTTATTGAGTGGACAGCAGTAGAAATCGAACCAGAACAAGCTGAGGAACTGGTTAATATCCAAGTTCAATTAGCTCGATGGGAATTAATCTTGGATAATATTTGGTTAGATGAGAAAAAGCGTGCGGAAATAGCCAAGCAGGCAGAAGCCTTGTCAAAACGAGTATTAGATATGTCAGGTTTATTAGAATAGAGTAGGGAAAGCAAGAAATCAATTTTGGTTGGCAGTATTTTCTCGTGAGCGATCGCCTTCTAGTTTTTGACAAACGAACGTCTTAACTTCTTGAGATTTTGAGAGGATGTTTGAAAAGTCGATTTGTTCGTCAAAAATATCATATCATGTCCGGGTAATTAGTTACGATATAAAATTTTCAGAGTCGTTATATTTCAACATCTCAGCGTCACTTTTATCGTAAGAGTTCAGGCGGACATGATATCACTCAGTGTAAGTTGCGAATAGCAAAGGACAAAGTTCTTTTTTAAAGTCATCATCCCTCCATCACCCAAACCACTTGTTAACATTTTAGTCCGAGCAATTTTCGGGGAAATAAACTACAATTGAACACGCACTTGACGCATTTGCCGATTCGCCAGTGGGCGCAGCTAGTCGCCCAACTCCTGCATGGCATCATGCGATCGCTCTCCTGATTCCAGTGCCGATTCCATACCTGGAGATGTGATCGTGGTATGTTCGCCTGCAAAGTAAAACTGATTTGGGCGATATTGAAAAAGTCAAACGCATTACTCCATAAAGGTTTCAGCATAGGCGATCGCACGCGCCGGAAAATGGATTTTGTCTAGATCAGAAGCCCAGAAGCTAATTGGGCTGTGATGCTAGATAATACTGACAGAATAAGCTCGGATTGCTGCGTCCACTGTCGCAATCACCAGCCCGTTTTGTAACGCCTGACAGATGAGCATTCTATCAAATGGATCACGATGAAGTGTTGGTAGCTTGGCTAATTGAGCAACACTACTTTCATCAACGACAAGGCTAGAAATTTGGTGCAGATCACGCTGTTTTGGCAAATACGTTTCAGGTGGCTCTGGCAATGGCAGTTTGCCTAACTGATACTTGATGATCGACTCCCACACAGAAACAACACTCAAGTACACCGCATTGTCACAGAACACGAATTGCATCTCGAATATCTGTTGATAACCGACTGTCGCCACTGATGAACCAAAGGAATATATGCGTAGAGAGCAGAATTTTCATTTGCCCTCAAACGCACTCAGAATTTCTTCTGGTAAAGGTGCATCAAAATCATCAGGGACTGTAAACTTGCCAGCACATAAGCCGAAGGGTCGTAGCTGCTTACTGTTGAATGGGATAGGTCTGAGTTCAGCGATCGGTTTATCTGCTTTCACAATGACCAGAGTTTCGCCAGCCTCTACTTGACGGAGGTACTTCAAGGGATCGCGCTGAATTTCATCAATTGTCACATTTAACATAGAAGTACCTCAGTATTGGCTCAATGAATAATACTCCGCTTCACTCAATTGTAGATGATGCGTCGTCTGCTCCAGCATGTGCTGTCGCTCTACCCAAACTACTAGAAAGGCGCTGGAATGAAAAACTACAACAATTAGCAGAATTAGAAGAGGCATACCAGAAAGCTCACCAAGTACAAAGACTGGAATTAAATTCTGTACAACGGCAACAAATTTTACAGTTAGCCAACGATATTCCCACACTTTGGCATGCCAATAGTACTACGAACCAAGAGCGTAAAGAGATACTGGGGTTGTTAGTAAAACAAGTTGAGCTTCCCCCCAATTGATGCTCCAGAACGTTCCACTCGTGTCCAAATACTTGCTGCAACAGGAGCTACAAGCGAGTTGATTGCGACACGCCCAACAAATGCAGAAAAATTCCGAACACCCAACGAAGTCATTCAACTCGGTGAAGAAATTGAATTTTGAAGGCTAACGATCTGCTCAACACTTACGTTGAGGATGTCCAAACCTAGTTAATTAGTTTGTCCCTGGTTTATGATTTTTTCAAAGAGAACATAAGCCGGACATGTTTAGCAAACAGTTGTCTCTTTTTGAAAATATTCAGTAAGGCTAAAATGAATCAATTCTTAACAGATGAAATCAAAGACGAGTTTTATTCCTTGTTACAAATTGACAAGGTTGAACGTTGGGCGCAATCCCTTGAGGATGGAATTATTTCAGAAGCGAGAGACTTCAATTGCTGCCCCATTGCAGAATACCTTCTCTCTACGGGGGTCTATGCGTCCGTCGAAATAAACTGTAACGATCGCGCAACGTTCACGACGGAAAGAGAAATAGAAGCTTTGTTTGGCTTGAAATTGGAAAATTTAAATGAGTTGGAATCATTAGATGAAGAGGAAATAGAAGAAGATTGCCTTAACCTGACCCATTGCCTCGACTTGCCAGGGTGGGTATCTAAGGCAATTGATGTCTTAGACGGCATCTTGAAACATCGTCCCATTACAGGGTTCGATGTGGTGAATGTTATTAATCAAGTCTCCGATTTAGCGGTTTGAAAAAATATGCACTGTCGGTTTTGTCGATTTGAATTTTCCCTAGAAGAATTTCCCATCGCCTGCCCTGCCTGCGGCGATGAGATCCCAGACTTTGACTTAAAAGAAGAAACCTTTTCTTTGGTACACACTCCCGAAAGACGGCTTGAAGTCGTTGAAGGGTTCATACCGGAAAGTGTTTTCTTCGGGTCTTTTCAAGAATGCTTTGACTTGATGGAAGCCCTAGAAGTTAAAATTTAAGGAGAACGCTAAAGATTATCCAGGTTAAAACTTTCCATCGATGGAATCACACCTCTCACCCTGGATTTTCTGGCAGTATCGGCTTTCTCTGTATCTGATCAATCCTCATTATCTTCTTTTACGTAACGTTCAGATCGCCCGACAAAAGCTTCTTTCAAAGAAGCACCAGATCGATCTCATCGAAAGAGACAGGTGTGGGCATCGCTTCCAACCAGACTTTTTTTGATGCGGCATTGATAGCGACAACCCTAAAGCTCTTCCAGGTACGCTTGTCAACGAATTTTACCAATGAATCAACTTTAATGCTTTCGACTTTGGTTTTAGCTCTTTGTTCTGAAGCTTCTTTAAGTTTGTGGATGCGCGAGCAAACTTGAGGCGGCAGTGACTTCCACACAAGAGAGCGAATCTCTTTTGTACGATTTTCCATCAGTTTTAAAATTGCCTGCCAGTCGTTGGCATGAACATGCTTTATGATTTCCGGCATCATTATTGAAACTATTGCAGTCTCGGCGCTCTCTTGGTGCTGCAAGTCCATAATTATTATGCCTGCCTGCACATCATCCAAGGTTAAATCCTTGCGATTTAGAACATTTTCTTTAAGTGTGCCTAGTCGGGAATATTTTTGGTTTTTTAACAGGGAATTAGTACGGATATGTTTCTCTGCATCTATAAAAAGGTTGACGATATGTGATCGCGCTCCCGTAGGTATCTCCTTGAAGTAAATCTTGTCACCGTCAACCTGTTGAAGCGGCAACTCTGGATCTTCTTCTGTTTCGTTTTTCTTTGAGTCTACCTGAGTATAGGTTACTACTTTACCACAAGCAGGGCAAGAAGCTGACGACGCAAGCTTCTGTACAAGTTCTAAGGCATCCCAGACTCTAGTAATTGTTACTTGAGCAGGCATTGGTACAAACACGTGCTTACACTCTTGACAGTTCCAAGTTCCTAAACCAGGCTCGGCGCTTACCGGATCGAGCGTCCAATTTCTCTCCTGATCCGGTTTACCAAGACGTTGCCAGTTGTCAGTACAGTCCAAGATAATAGCATACTCTTTGCCTTCATTTGGTCGCAAAGCTCGACCAACCATTTGCAGCCATAAAGTCACGCTCTTGGTCGGTCGGGCAGTGACAACGCACTCAATGGCTGGCAAGTCAAACCCTTCTGTAAATAATCCAACATTGCTTAGGACTGTAATATCGCCACGTTCAAAACGAGCTAGAGCATCCCTTCTTTCTTCTAGTGGCGATTCTCCATCAAGGTGATAAGCTCTAATTCCTTGTGCAAGAAATTCGTTAACGATCGCCAGAGAGTGAGGTATGTTGATTGCAAACAAACAAGTCTTTTTCTCTGGCGCAGTCTTGAGCCAAGCTGAGACTACTGTTTTCGGGTCGATAGCATGGACTGCTTTACCTAGTTGTGCTGCACTATAGTCACCTTTGCTTAATGAATTTCCCATATGTAGATCAATAAAACCACCAAATAGGCGAAATGGGGCTAAATAGCCATCGGCAATTAAATCGCCTACAGACGCTTTAAAAGCGCTTGCCTGAATTAGATGCTCAAATATCTCCCGCAATCCGTAGCCGTCGATTCGGTTGGGCGTGGCGCTAACACCTAGAATTTTAGCGAATGGGTATGCATCTAACACTTTGCGGTAAGTCGAAGCGGCGCTATGGTGACATTCATCCACAACCACTAAACCAGCAGTCGGTAGCTTGCGTCTAACCAGTGACTGAATGCTGGCTACTTGGATTTGTGCCTGGGGATTGGGCTTGTAACCAGCTTTTATCAACCCACACTCTTTGTTAGTGGCTCGTTGCAGGTGTGCTGCAGCTTGGGTCAACAACTCCTCTCTGTGGACAACAAGTAAGACTGGTTCATTTTTGCGGATGAATTCGGACGCGATCGCTGCAAAGCAAACCGACTTACCTCCTCCTGTTGGCAGCTGTAAGCATACACTGCGATATTCTTTCCACGCGGCTAGTACACGGTTAATGCCTTCTACTTGGTACGGTCTGAGTTCCATAAATTGAGCCGTAAACGCGGCGCAACACGTAGTCTGAGCTTTCCCAAGGAAGTAGACTAAGTGACGCTTCTCCTAAGATTATCTTCGGAATTTTCGGAGATGGCTATACGCGGTTTAGGAACAAATTCACGAGAATGGCAGTGCTTACAGTTATTGCCTGAGCATGGGCGCTTTTGATTGCGATACCGTTGTGCTGCCGCCTACGGCAGATCGCCCGACAAGAGCTTCTTTCAAAGAAGCACAATTTGGGTTGAAGCAAGAGTTGCTGCCAAGAGATGCCACTCACCTGCACGAGAAATTAATACGAGGAGCAATATAGTAAACGTTAATGCCCTTTCGTGTCGTGCTCCATCACTCATGAGCCGAGACTTAAGCTACAAGTTTCTGAGGGTGTGACTAGTACATATGTTTTAGTCACACCCTAGACTACTGGCTAGAGATCAGGTATAAAAAAACGAGGGTGTGACTTACATTTATTACAGTTTTCACACAAATCGCATTTTGTATGTTATTCAATTCTCTGCGTATGCGATCGCCACTCCTCAACATATTACAAATATAGTACACTAACTACAAAATCAGGTGTGCGATCGCCTAACCGCAATCCCGTTTTAAAAACGGTCAAGTAGAATGCATAATTTGATATCCGCAATAAACCGGATACACGTAAACTCCTGCGAGGATGACCTATAACGAACGAAATAGCTGAACCATGTAGGTAAAGTACTTGAGCAGCAGTAGAGTCGTAAAAGTAAATATTACATTGTATGAGGTGAATTCTGGGTGTGTCCGTCGTGAGGTGATCGGGGTGCGTAATACCAGCGACTTTCGCCAGAATGTTTTTTTATCTGTTAACCGAATAATAATTTTACTTTTACATTAAAGCCTTATCGTAGACCATGCTCGTAAAAAGTAAAATGCAATAAATAACATGGATTTGTCAATTCCATGATCTACACACTCTCCACTGTCTACATCTCTAACACCTGTATTCGGGGATAATGTGCAAGACCTGCTCAATGCTGGTGCGTTAAACGTCAACCCCAGTGCCATCATTACAGTGAACAGTACCAACGATGCGGT
>CAZZVG010000226.1:0-7853 GCA_964657295.1 Iningainema sp.
CTGCGACAGCAAATAACTTTAAAAATAAGACCACAGCAAACAGCACCCCTCAGTTTTGGCAACTGTTTCTTCTATGGGGTGCAACTACGATATTGCTAATATGTTTGATTGCGGTGGTTTTCTTCCGTAATAAAGCTGGTTCTAGAGTTGAGGAGATTCTGCCAGCATCACTCAAAACTGCGACTCCGGAAACAAAAGTTGCCAAACCTTTGGCTATTGTTACAACCACCCTACCTACACCACTTGAACCAGAAACTCCACCGACTGTACAGCCAATTTCTCCTATTATCCAAGCCAAACAGCGCGAGCGGGCACTGTCAGACTTGGCGAAATTGTCCTTAAAACCAACTCAGGCAAGCGATCTGGACTCGGCGATCGCCACTGCCCGTAAAATTAAACCGGGTGTTCCTCTTTACGAAGAAGCTCAACAGAATATTGTGATTTGGAGCAACATGATTTTAGAGTTGGCAGCTGTTCGTGCCAAGCAAAGACAGTATGCAGGTGCGATCGCTGCTGCCCAGTTGATTGACAAAGACGACTCACTGTATACCAAAGCACAAGAATCTATCAGGCAATGGCGGGAACAAGCAAAGCAGTATGTAAGCAATCAAACTGTTTTGGACGCAGCTAATGCCTTAATTCAGCCACAACAGGCTTCTACCTACAATCGTGCTATCGAAGTTGCGAAGAAAGTTGCACCTGATGAACCAGGTTTCGATGATGCTCAAAAATCTATCGAGCAATGGAGTCAAAGAATATTGACTCTTGCTACCCGTCGTGCTAATCATGGGGAATTTAAAGCAGCAATTGAGACTGCGACTTTAGTTCCAGAAGGGACAGCAGCTTACAAACAAGCTCGGGAAGTCACTCAAAAATGGCAAAATAAATAACTGGTTGTTAGTTGTTAGGTATTGGTGGAATTTTCTACTAATTCCCCGCCTACAAGAGGCTCCTAACTCCTAACTTTTAACGAGAATCCCTTTAGCAGTACTGTGTTACATCTTCGCCACATTCATCGGCTAAATAGCACAGCGCTCGAAAACGTAAGCTAACCAATTCTTCGTACAAGGGATTTATTTTACACATGGGCGGGATATGAAACAGGGTTTTTCCCAATAACTTCACATCACGCTCAAACGGACACTGGGCAGGAATCACTTTGCACAAGCGGTGAGCTAGTTGGCGATCGCGGAGTTGGATGTTGTCTAACCACTGCCGCAAGGGTTGGAAAATATCACCGTGAGGTTTAGCTGAAGGATGGTGTGGTTGAGTTAAACCATTTTGACTGGCATGTGCTTGATTTAGCAATACCCAGCTTGAGACGAAAATTCTTTTTGTGGTACTATCAAATACCTTCATGGTACACTCCTCTATTTTATTGAGGTCTTCCCCTGTCCAAAAAAGGTATACAACCTGCTATTGGACTTTCCCGGAAAAACCATCTAAAACCTCTCGATTTAGTTTTAACCTGTTTTATATTAAGTCAAGTTAAGCGTAATTTGCTGGAAATCGGAAGTTGATTCTCTTATCTTATCGATAACTTAACTTATATTAACTTTTGTTAAAGCTATCTACCCTCAGATACATATTGTATAAGCTATTGGGAAAAAATCAGAAAAATAAGTATAATTACTGAAAATACTGCTAAGTATGTCCTTGTCTACTGTTGCAAAATAATCGAATTAAACTTTATATTCCGTAACATAAAATTTAAGAAGAGTCTAAATGCTCCGCCGTCACTTTCTCATCAGTATAAGTAAGACCGCTTCAATGTTAGCAGCTCCCTTCAAGTTCGTTCGAGCAGCACAAAAACCCTTGTTAAAACCCAAACGTTTGCAGCCCGGTTCTGTTGTGGGGATTGTCAGTCCTGCTGGTGCTGTATTTGTCCGCGAAGAACTTGAAATCGTCTTAGACGCAGTCCGAGCATTAGGACTTGTGCCCCGACTCGCAACTCATGTCTTAGATCGGTATGGTTATTTAGGCGGCAAAGATGTTGAACGTGCTGGTGACATCAATCAGTTTTTTAAAGATTCTTCTGTTGCCGCCATTTTGCCTACTCGTGGTGGATGGGGATGTAGTCGGATGCTGCCTTACCTGGATTATGATCGCATCCGCCAAAACCCAAAGATTCTCGTAGGTTTCAGCGATTTGACTGCTTTAATTCTAGGATTGAATGCGAAGACTTCCCTTGTAACATTTCATGGCCCCAACGGACTGACTGGCTGGAAAACGATTCAAACAGAATACTTTCGCCGTATTTTGTTCAAGGGTGAAGCTGTCACCTTTAAAAATATTAAAGATGCCGACGATAGTGATCGCTTGATGCAGGTGAAGTACAGGGTAAGGACTATTACCGAAGGTCGTGCTCAAGGTAAACTCATCGGTGGGAATCTTTCAGTTTTCTCAGCTATTGTCGGTTCCCCGTACTTACCGGATTTAAATGGCGCAATTCTATTTTTAGAAGATACTCACGAAAATATTTACCGCATTGACCGTATGATGACGCATCTCAAAATTGCGGGTGTATTTAACCGACTGGCTGGTTTTATTTTTGGACAATGTACTGAATGCTTGCCTGATGCTGACTACGGTTCTCTCACCCTTGAAGAAGTTGTTTGGGATCACATCAAACCACTAGGCATTCCGGCTTGGTCTGGTGCAGCGATCGGTCATATCGAGACAATTCTAACGCTACCCATTGGTCTAAATGTCGAAATAGATGCTCGGGAAGGAACAATTCGGATGCTAGAACCCGCCGTAGAGTAAACTTAAAAACTTAAAAAGTAAACAGTAAAAAGAGAATCCCCATAAATAACACAGACCCCCAACTTCTGTGAAAAGTCAGGGATCTTGTTTGGAGCAGGTTTGATTTATCTATTTTTCAGGAAGCAACTTGAGCCGTAGTGCGTGTACGACGCCTTCTACCGTCGCTAACTTTCACAGGCTCATCGGGGATTTGCATCAATAAAGTCACAGATGGTTGACAATGGAGTTCCCGTTTTAAAGAACGCATCAATTCTCGCTCTAACTGGCCTTGCAAGCCACCCCAGTCTACGTCCAAGGGTTCCCCCTCAGAAGCAAATTCGGCAAAGCGTTGGCTGAGGATTTCTTCAATTCGTTGTTGAACCCACTTTTGCAAGAGTGATCGCTCGATGGTTGTGACAACACCGCGCAAGTGAATTTCTGGCTTTGCCATCAACTTGCCACTCCAATCGATCGCTGCGGCGATCGTCACAATGCCTTCTTCTGCCATGCGTTGCCGTTCTTGCAAAACCTTGGCGCTCACCATGCCAGAACCGGAAGTATCCACCAGTTCAATTCCGGCGGGCACTTTTCCTGCAACACGAATTGATTCTTCGGTTAGTTCTATAACATTGCCATTCTGAATAATCACCATGTTCTCTGCAGGAATACCCATACTTTGTGCTGTCTGGGAGTGCTTCACGAGCATTCGATGTTCACCGTGAACTGGTACAAAGAACTTAGGTCGCGTCAGTGCAATCATCAGCTTTTGGTCTTCTTGACATCCATGCCCGGAGACGTGAATTCCTTTATCACGACCGTAAATCACATTCGCTCCTTGCATCATCAATTTGTCGATGACGTTAACGACAGCGATTGTATTGCCGGGAATTGGGTTAGCTGAGAAGACTACCGTATCTCCTTGGCGGATTCTGAGGTGGGGATGTTCTTGATTCGCAATGCGAGTCATCGCCGACATTGTCTCACCTTGAGAACCAGTAGTCAATATTAGTACTTTTTCCTCCGGCATATTACGGATAACATGCAACGGCTGGAGCAGATTATCTTCACACTTGATGTAACCAAGATTGCGGGCGTGGGCAATCAAATTTAGCATGGAACGCCCGACTACCGTAACGACACGGTTGTACTTTTGCGCCAACTGCAAAATCATGTTGATGCGATGCACGCTGGAAGCAAAGGTGGTGACAAGTAGTCTTCCTGGAGTTTGAAGGAAAATCCGCTCTAAGTTCGGATAAACTGAACGTTCTGAAGGTGTAAATCCTGGGACTTCGGAGTTCGTGGAATCGCTAAGGAGGCAAAGCACACCTTTTTCACCGTGTTCGGCAAGCCGTTGCAAGTCAAAATGCTCACCGTCTACTGGTGTGTGGTCAAATTTGAAATCCCCTGTATGGATCACTATGCCAGAGGGAGTGTGCATGGCAATCGTGAAGCTATCGGCTATGGAGTGGGTGTTGCGGATATATTCCACAAAAAAGTGCGTACCAATCCGGACAACGTCGCGTGGCTGGACGGTTCTTAATTCTGTGCGATCGCGCACCCCTGCTTCTTCTAATTTCCCCTCTAGCATTGCCATTGCCAGACGAGGACCATAAATAATGGGAATGTCTAATTGCTTCAAGTGAAAGGCAATTCCGCCGATATGGTCTTCGTGACCATGAGTGACGATCATGCCTTTAATTTTATGGCGATTTTCCCGTAAATAAGTCATGTCTGGCAAGACTATATTGACGCCGTGCATCGCTTCTGTAGGAAAAGCCAAGCCTGCATCTAATAGAACGATTTCATCGTCATACTCGAAGACACAAGTATTTTTACCAATTTCATGCAATCCGCCCAACGGAATAATTTTTAGGGCGGAGTTAATTTCGTTTTTAGTCATTTTCTCCTTAGATTGTTCTTTATTGTTATGAAGAGTGAAAGTTATTTGATGAGCGTTCTTGTCGGATGGGCAACACGGGATATCTATAAAGTCAGTATGAAAACGACTCAGATTTTCAATTTCTATTTCTATTTTTAGACTAGAAAAGATTCATACTAGATTTGTCAGTCGTAGCACAGGTTTAACACACGCAACATTGTTAAAATTACGCACAATTTTGATATATACCTTCATCACCTGTAGCCCAAGCGCTTAATGAATTCCTCGCTTGACTAAATTAAGTTCTTTCAGAACGACTTCTAACTCTTGACAAACTTCTGAGTCAGCGTCCCAAAGCGGTAGACGAGTTGAACCCACTTCCCAACCTTGCAGTCCTAATGCTTTCTTAACTAAGATGGGATTTGTCGTTGCGAACAAAGCTTTGAACAGTGGGAAGAGTTGGAGATGAATTTCAGTTGCTTCCTGAACTTGACCAGAATCAAAAGCCTGAACCATCTGTTTTATTTGATTTCCTACCAAATGAGATGCAACACTTACCACGCCCTTAGCCCCTATCGCTAATAAGGGAAGAGTCATGTAATCATCGCCAGAGTAGATCTGGAATTCTTCTGGCGTCAAGCGCCGAATCGCACTCACCTGGTCTATGCTACCAGTAGATTCTTTTATCCCAACAATGTTCCTTACCTCTGCTAACCGGGCAACTGTTTCTGGCTGAAGATTTTGACCGGTCCGACTAGGAATGTTGTATATCAACACTGGCAAATCGGGCGAAGCTTGAGCTATAGCCTGAAAGTGCTGATAAAGTCCTGCTTGCGGTGGCTTGTTGTAGTAAGGAACAACTTGTAAGGTTCCATGTATACCTATTTTAGCAGCTTTTTGTGTAGCTGCGATCGCTTCTTTTGTGGAATTAGAACCACATCCCGCAATCACCTGAGCTTTTCCTTTTACTGCTTCCAAAACCACAGTAAACAACTGGTATTCCTCGTCCCAAGTTAGGGTAGGAGATTCGCCTGTTGTCCCACACATCACTAATGTATCCGTACCGTTCTCAGCAAGATGAGCTGCCAGTTCGGCGGCGATCACATAGTTGACGCTGCCGTCTTCTTTAAACGGTGTAATCATAGCGGTTAAAACTCTGCCAAAATCTACCACCCTCTTTTCACTCCTAAATTTCGCTGTGCAGTTTTTTTGTATCTTGGTGGTTTTCTATTGTAATAACCTATATCCAAAGAACATAACTGAATCATCAAAGACGCTGATGCAGCCATTAGCCGCTCATAGCCGTTAGGGATGGCACTCCCCGATCTTGAATCAGTAAATTTTTTTCTACTAACAACTCTGCTATTTGGATTGCATTCAACGCCGCACCTTTCCTGATTTGGTCGCCACACAGCCACAATTCCAATCCACAAGGATGAGAGATATCCTGACGAATTTTCCCCACTAATACTTCATCTTGACCTGTAGCGTCTATCGGCATTGGGAAGTAATTTGCTTTCCAATCTTCTACTATTTTTATACCTGGAGCTTGACTTAAAATTTTTCTGGCTTCTTCTGGAGATAAAGGTGTCTCAAATTCTAGATTAATCGCTTCTGAATGGGCCCGAAGTACGGGAACACGTATACAACTTGCCGTAATTCTTATTTGCTGATCTCCAAATATTTTGCGAGTTTCATTGACCATTTTCATTTCTTCCTCGCAGTAACCCGATTCATCCATGGGGGAGTTGTGCGAAAATAAATTAAACGCCAACGGGTAAGGAAACACTTCGGCCACAGGTTTTTCGCCTGCTAGAATAGCACTGGTTTGGGTTTTGACTTCTTCCATTGCTCTATTCCCCGCGCCACTAGCCGATTGATAAGTTGCCGCCACAATGCGTTTTACCGGTCTGACTTTATGCAATGGCCACACCGCTACCGTCATTAATATCGTTGTGCAATTGGGATTTGCTATAATGCCTTTGTGGTAAGTTACGGCTTCGGGATTGACTTCTGGAACTACCAGGGGAACTTCCGGATTCATGCGAAACGCACTCGAATTGTCGATCGCCACGGCGCCAGCCGCAACAGCTTTTGGTAGCCAAGTTTTTGAAATCGCTCCCCCTGCACTTGCCAACACTAAGTCCACGTTATCAAAGGAGCGCTCTCCCACTGCCTCCACTCGTAAATTTTCCCCTTTAAAGGATATATTCTGCCCTGCACTGCGAACGGACGCTAGCAACTTTAAATCCTTCACAGGGAAATTCCTGGTATTTAGTAATTCCAGCAACTCTCTACCAACAGCACCAGTTGCTCCTAATATAGCTATCCGATAGGATTTAGACAAACTTGCTACCTCCAATCATATAATCATTAGCTTATTTCTTAACTGTTATCCAAATTTATCCATATTTATTTTCAATAACTCTAGCAGACATTAAATAACTTTAAATACTACTTTGAGTTCAAAGAGCGTTTTTTTATCCTTTAGCCGTCGGCATTTCCGTTTCCGGAATCACTTCTAAAAACTCAAGTTATGTTACCTTGCTCTAAAAAATCTATGAGCATAGCTGATTGTTGAATGTATATGTATTTCTTACTCTAATACTATTTTGTTTTTTCTGCTAAGTGTCTTTGCAATTTACAACATTTAATTATCAGCATTCACCCTTTAGTCTGAGAGTCTATATATAATTGTATTAGCTTTATTTTTGTCACCTATGTATACAAAAATTTTTCAAGGCTGATAAACAAACCTAAGGCCAGTTGAATATACATTTAATTATAAACTCGATCTACACTCCTGGTAAAACTTCTATTATATAACATACTACCATCTATATATAAGTAGAAATATTTGCTGTGGAATTAGGAGCTATATCCTCAAACCAAAGCTAGTTTTGGTGCGCTGCCGGGAAGATTGATGTACTATTATCCAGATGGACTGAAATCAGTCAGCTAATAAACTGAGCTATCACCAACACTTATGTGTTGTAGCAATAGCTACTGTTGTTACTGTCATGAAACATAAGTCTACACCTGATAGAGTATGAACATCCCGATAAAAACCAGGATATCACGGCTTTAGCCCTCTAATATAGAAAACTGGGTAATGGAAATCAGGGAGAATCGCACTCAGCACGAAGGGACGTAAGAGGAGTTGGGGATCGACTACGCTCCTAGCATTTTGGTGGAGCAGGTGCCACCACCAATGGAAGAAGCCAGTGCG
>CAZZVG010000227.1:0-7853 GCA_964657295.1 Iningainema sp.
CATTTGCCACGAAGTGGCAGCCTGTTTAGGCTTAGTCCAAAGTTTGAGACGTTTTATCGCATAATCAATTTCTTTAATAACTATCAGAATTTCTGAGGAATAAGCCTCTACTACAGGTTTACGTAAATCTGCTTTTAAGGCTTCAAAAATCTTTGCTTCATGCTCAATTATTGCTTGTCTTAAAGTTTTTAGTTGTCTGAGGCGAAATGCCGTGTTTTTAGTTTCACCTGTATTAAAAAAATCGTATTGTTTGGCGATGGTATCAGTGCTTGATAATTGAGTAATCATCTTTTTTCCTCAAATATGACACAAATTAAGGTAAGCTCCACGCCATCAGCAGGCGTAACTTGTAAGAATTACTCCCAACACGAGTACATGATTACCCATGCAATTTCTTCTCGAACTCTCCCCCTCTCCCCCTCTCTACGAAGATTGTTGCTTAGGTAGACTAATCATAAAGACACTACCTTTACCTACCTCTGAGTTTACCTGAATGCTACCTTGATGTGCTTCAACAATTCGGCGAGAAAGGTACAACCCTAAGCCACTACCAGAACGCTTGTGGTTTCCTGGGCGAAATCTTTCAAACAAGGTTGCTTGTTCTTCTAAGGGAATACCTGAACCTGTATCCGCTACCTCAATCGTAATGTAGTCATTTGAAACCGTCGGTGGGCAGGTGAGACGAATTGTCACTGAGCCAGTATCGGTAAATTTGATCGCATTTCCAATTAAGTTGGTAAAAAGTCGATGCAGTTCTAAGCGATCGCCCATAACTTTACTAGTAACAGATTCTTCACCAAACTCCTGATTTACCGAAAGTTGCTTTTCTGCGGCTAAGGAACTCAATTCTTTAGCCACTTCTTCTAGTAAGGAGCGGAGATTGATAGGTTGAAAAGCCAGGGTTTTGCGACCCGCTTCAAAACGGTAAACTTCTAGTAAGGTATTGACCATCGCCAGTAGGTTGCTGTTACTGCGTCCCATGATGGTAATGACTTCGTGCATTTGCGGTGATAACTCTCCCAATGCGCCGTCTTCTAAAAGAATCAGCATCCGTTCAGCCGCCACTAGAGGTGTGCGTAAGTCGTGGGTGAGGCGCGAGACAAAATCTTGCCGTTGAAGGGCGATTTCATCGCGTTCATCGATACTGTGCTTCAAACGGAGGAGCGATCGCACTCGCCCCATCAATTCGTCTACTGTTACAGGTTTGCGAATAAAATCATCAGCACCCAAGTCTAATCCCTGAGCGACATTAGGTGAATCGTGGGCAGTAATTAGGAGAATGGGGATAAACGGCAATGCCGTATTTTTCCGGATACGCCTAGTAACTTCATAACCATCAATTCCTGGCATCATCAAATCCAGCAACACCAAGTCACATGTAGACTTTTCCAGTTCTGCTAACGCTGAGATCCCATTCTCAGCCGTGCTTACCGTGTAGCCTTCTTCCTCCAGAATGGTTTTGATCAAAAACACATTATCTGGAGAATCATCTACAACGAGAATCTTATCAGGTTTAGAAGATTGTGTCATAGAGCAAGAAGATTTATGGTATAAACTAAATTGTTATAGAAAATATTTTATTAAAGTTATTCTTTGAATCTGTATTCTAATTAGACCTCTTCCGAAAGAGGGATTTTTTTCTAACCCCGAAAAATAAGAAGAATTAAATCTCACTTTCCTGACGTGGATCTTCTAGGGGAGGATGCCAGCCAACTTGCACCCAAAGCCGCCGAGATTTCTGAATGAAACCATTACCACGACGTTCATCATTCATATCAAGTCTATGACACGTTGCTCGACCTATTGGGGTTGTTCCTAAAATTTTTATACCATCTAGTGTCCAGAGAAAATGTTCTGACCACTGCTGCTTACGAGGATTAAATAAAAGAACTTCCTCTTGAGTTTTGGGGTCAATTCCCGAAGTGAAATTGTAGCGCCGTTCATTACAACGACGACAACATAAAGCCAGATTTTCCAGTGCATCCGAGCCACCGCGCATACTGTGGAACAATATGATCGACAGTGAAGCGGTCAGTATTTACAACTTCTGGTGAGTGACAATATTCACAGAGGTATTTTGCTCTTTCACCGACGATTTCTCGGATGGAGTTGGGAACCATTTTGATTCAGCAGCTAAAACAGAATTAGCATAAGTAAAAATTTGTGCCAACTCAGATATACCATCTAATTCAGCTTTTTCTTCTGGCGTGATTAGTCCTGATTTGTTTCGTTCTAGCAGTTCATCTGAACGAGCTTGCAGCTCATCGGTAAATTTAAAAAGATTAAGATTATTAACTTTTTCAAGTTTGATTCCTGTTTCCAACCAGTATGAAGGTTCGATCATTAATTTTGGAGTCATCATGGGTTGAACATGGAATACTGCACTTTAATCTTAGCTTTGAAAAAGCGCTAATGCCATCAACTACGGGTAACGGCAGATTCCTTGAGTGCCGAACAAAATCCACTCTTCGGTGAACCTCAACGAATTCTTCATGGGCATGGACAAGCTGCAAACCGGGCATTTACCCGTAAAAAGCACCTTAGTATGACCTTTATTGGTCCGATGGTAGGCATTCTCCAAGTTTATGTACTTTCGTTAAGAAAAATCTGAAATTCTTCTAGAGAACTAGTAGTAATTGCATTTATGAAGAGGGTTTGCAGCAAAGATTGATCTTGGATTCCATTGATGACTTCCACAACTGACTCCGGCACTTCTCCAAAGCGTGTCTGTAAGCCTAGAATGATATTTCCTCTAGCGTTTTCAAGCATTCCTTCTTCTCTTCCCAGCCGCTCAATCTCTGGTATGTACCGCATTCTCTGTGCCTCCTTGGAACTTCTTAGTTGCGCTTGAAAATCATTCGCCAACTCTTTTGGTAAAATCATGATCCAGTCAATAAACCGAAATAAACCGAGTATGTCTTTTCGTTTATATCCCTGTTCAAATAGCCTTCTGGTTAGGCTCAATTTCCACTCTAGCCGACTTTGTGGATTTCGGTGCGTTGCCTTGGTTTTTAAATGCGCCATCACAACTACACTAAAGGGATTAGTGCTTTGTTCTAGAGTTTCCCACTGTGCTTCGTAGTCCAACAGTTTCGCTATGGGGAACTCCAAACTCACCCGACATCCCCCTAATACATACTCGTAACTTGAAGGACGCCAATTTACCTCTTCGTCCGCCAAAACCGCTAAGCTAATGACTTGCTTTTTATGGCGATCAAACAAACGGTAATTGTATGTGTACATCCGTTGGGCAAAATCTTTCTCATATTGTCCTTGGACTTCGACATGAACTAATACCCAGGCTTCTTCGCCATCAAGTAGCCAAATTTTCGCTACTTTATCAACCAAACGTCGCCCAATTTTTGCATCCGGTTCTAGCTGCTGCAATTCTTTGTCTAAAAATTCGGGACGGCGTGTCCAGTCAATGACAGCATAAGCGTTAGGGAAAAAGAATTCTAAAAACTGAGGAAAGAAGCTTTCGATAATTTCTTTCCAAGGACTATCGTAATCTGTACGTTGTTCGGTCATACATCGATTCTGGCGTCAGCTTTGTTAAAACAAAAAGTAGCGTTGCGCCATCGGTAAAATCGTTGCAGGTTCGCAAGTTAGTAACTCTCCATCTGCCCTGACTTCATAAGTTTCCGGATCGACTTCAATATGTGGAAGCGCATCGTTGAGCTTCATATCGCGCTTACTTAACTGGCGCGTTCCGGAAACTGCGATCGCTTTTTTCTGCAAACCAAGCTGACGCGGAATTTCTCTTGTCTGAGCTGCTTGGGAGACAAAGGTTAACGAGGTGGCGTGACGCGCACCAGCAAAACTGCCAAACATTGGGCGCATATGCACTGGTTGCGGCGTAGGAATACTAGCATTAGCATCCCCCATCTGCGCCCAAGCAATCATCCCCCCCTTAACAACGATCTCTGGCTTTACACCAAAAAACGCCGGACGCCACAAGCATAAATCAGCCAGTTTACCCTCTTCCACAGAACCTACGTACTGAGAAATACCGTGAGTAATGGCGGGATTTATAGTGTACTTGGCTACATATCTTTTAGCGCGAAAATTATCATTATCCGTCACATCAGTTGCTAAGCCTTTGCCACCACGCTGCACTTTCATTTTATGTGCAGTTTGCCAAGTGCGAATAATCACCTCACCGACTCGTCCCATTGCTTGAGAATCGGAAGAAATCATGCTAAATGCGCCCAAGTCGTGCAAAATATCCTCAGCCGCGATGGTTTCCCGACGAATACGCGACTCAGCAAAAGCGACATCCTCGGCAATTCCTGCATCGAGGTGATGGCAAACCATCAGCATATCCAGATGTTCATCCAAGGTATTGAGGGTGTAAGGACGTGTGGGGTTAGTGGAAGATGGTAATACACAAGGCGTACCGCAAACTTTGATAATGTCTGGTGCATGACCTCCGCCTGCGCCTTCGGTGTGGTATGTATGGATGACACGATTTTTGAAAGCGGCTATGGTATCTTCCACGAATCCGGCTTCATTCAAAGTATCAGTATGAATAGCTACCTGTACGTCATATTCATCAGCCACACTTAGACAGGTATCAATTGCTGCAGGCGTAGTTCCCCAATCTTCGTGCAGTTTTAAGCCAATCGCACCCGCTTCCACTTGTTCTACAAGTCCTTGAGGTTGAGCACTATTCCCTTTTCCCAAAAATCCCAGGTTCATTGGGAAAGCATCAGCGGCTTGTAGCATTCGGTAAATATTCCAGGGTCCTGGCGTACATGTTGTAGCGTTTGTACCTGTAGCAGGACCAGTACCCCCACCAATCATTGTGGTAATGCCAGATGCGATCGCCACTTCAATTTGTTGGGGACAGATAAAGTGAATGTGAGTGTCGATACCGCCTGCAGTCAGAATCATTCCTTCACAGGCCAGGACTTCGGTACCAGGACCAATTATAATATCTACGTTGTCTTGAATATAAAGATTTCCGGCTTTACCAATTTTGAAGATATTGCCGTCTTTAATACCAATATCAGCTTTGACAACACCCCACCAATCAAGAATTAAAGCGTTGGTAATGACTAAATCGACGGCACCATCAGCGTTAGAAATCGGGGACTGTCCCATGCCGTCGCGGATGACTTTACCGCCACCAAATTTTACTTCGTCGCCGTAAGTCGTGAAGTCTTGTTCTACTTCGATAAATAATTCTGTGTCTGCTAGTCGGATGCGATCGCCTACTGTTGGACCAAAGGTTTCTGCATAGGCGCGGCGATCCATTCTGTAGCTCATGTTTAACTCCTGAAGAATATTTAACCGCCAAGGGAAGAGAGTTTTTAGCTGTCTAATTTTCCGTTGATTTTGGCGTTGAAGCCGTAGACTTGGCGAGTGCCGGCGAGGGTGACGAGAGTGACTTCTTTTTCGTCGCCTGGTTCAAAGCGGACTGCGGTTCCTGCGGGAATATCGAGGCGCATTCCTCGCGCTTGTTCTCGCTCAAAGTTTAATGCTGAGTTGACTTCGTAGAAGTGAAAGTGGGAACCAATTTGAATTGGGCGATCGCCTGTATTTGACACCCGCAACTTCACAATCGGACGATCCGCATTTAACTCTATTTCCCCTTGCCGAACTATATATTCTCCTGGAATCATAACTTTGCGCCTTTGCTACGAGTGCGTGAGTTTTATCTAATCGGATTATGCACCGTCACCAACTTCGTTCCATCCGGAAAAGTCGCTTCCACCTGCACGTCATGCACCATTTCTGGCACACCTTCCATCACATCATCCCGCGTTAACAGCGTTGTACCGTAACTCATTAATTCAGCGACTGTTTGCCCATCTCTTGCACCTTCTAAAATGGCAGCAGAAATATACGCCACCGCTTCTGGATAATTCAGTTTCAAACCTCTTTCCTTCCGCCTCTCGGCTAACAACGCCGCCGTGAAAATCAACAGTTTATCTTTCTCCTGCGGGGTGAGTAGCATCTTGTAGTTCTTCCTCCCTTGCCCTTCACTACGAGTGCGGTTCAAATTTGCCAAACTCTTGGTACGCAATGAGAACGTCCCAAAAATAATTGACGCAGTAACTGCCAAACACTCATAAACCAGTTTCTCACTTCCTGCGTCTGTGAACCACGATATCGACATAATAATCCATGTTCCAGACGAGTCACGCCTGCTTCTCCTTCCCCATGCCACAGTGAAAGTGCTTTTTCGACTATGGACGATGAAACTCTTTGCCCAACCCAGGCTAGACTACCAACAATTGGTTTTCCAAATAAGCCGTGGGGACTGTGAAAAACCTCTTCGTTGCCTGGGAGCCATTGCCGATCAATCCACAAAGGAACGCCTTGCTGCCAGATTTCGGTGTGCGATCGCCACTCTCCTTGTAAAAATTTTTCTCCTCTAGCGCTGCGACCAAATCGGGTAATTTCCCAGCCCAACCAACTAGATCCCGTTGCTAATTCTACCCGTAAATCTTGTCGATAAATTGCACCGTTAAAAACTATTGTTTCTTGAGGTAACCACTCTAAACAAGCACCCTCCGCAACGTGGACTTCGATGCTTTGTCTTGCTTGAGTGCCGTTACTCCGATAAATCTTACTTGCTGCTGCTGTCGTGATTAATGCTTGGGCGTTGGGTTGGAGGTGAAAGTTAGACGAGAGGCGATCTCCACCCACAACTCCTCCTGCTGTGTGTAAAATCACGCTATGACAAACTTCTTGCCCTTCTGGATAAAATGGGCGTTGCACTTTTAGCGGTGCTTGATTTTGATTGTAAATGAGGGCTGTTTTACCTTGATTGTGGGCGTAAACCAAGTTCAGTTTGCCATGCCAGTTAGATAATAGGACTTCTGCCAAAGTTTGACTCACCGCTTTTTCTATAGTGTTTTAGCTTAAATGAATGAGCGTTATGATGCTGGTTCAGCAAGATGAACGCTAGTGCAGTAAGCTAAATGCACAAAACCACAGTGATCGCACTTGACTTGATACAACTCTTGCAAACTCTTAATGAGTTGCTGCTGTGCCACTCCTTCACGAGGAATGTGGGAAGAACTCATTGCCCGACTAATAAGTCCAGTTAAATCTAACTTTTGGATGTTGACAAAAGTAGACGAGCGAATGTTAATAAAATGAGTCGTTGCGAGTAGTGGCTCCACCGACTTTATGCGTGACTTTTCTGAATAGTTATTAGATGCTTCGCTGATCAAACGGCTATATTGAGCAGTAAACTCATCATCTTCATCCAGGTTGTTCCACACCAAGGCTAACCGTCCTGATGATTTTAAAATGCGGTGAAATTCTAACAAAGTTGGTTCAGGGTTGAACCAGTGAAAGGCTTGAAAACAGGTAACTAAGTCAACCGATACGTCAGGGAGGTGAGTGGCTTCCGCCGTTCCATCTCGAAATTCCACACCTGGTGATAATTCAGCGGCTTCTCTCATCGCCGCGTTTGGTTCAATACCAATTACCCTCACTCCGCGTTCCGCTAACAACCGCGAAGAAATTCCCGTACCCGCACCAATATCTGCTGCTACAAGTTGTGAGGAGGGAGATAAGCTTGCCAAAATAAAGTCAATTGCTGTGCTTGGGTAGCTTGGTCGGGACTTCACATAATCACCTGCTCTGTCAGAAAATCGAGTTAGCGGGTTGAGTGCATGTAGGGATGTGGGTTCGGGGTTAGTTTGAGTCACCTTGGGTCTACTTGGGGGAATGTTTTATGATGAAGACAAAGAATTTTGGTACATCACCTTATTTTAAGTAAAGAATGGAAACAATAATTAACCTACACATTGAAAAATTGCCAGAAGGCGTTTATTTAGCAACATCTGATGAGCTTCAAGGTTTAGTCGCCCAAGGCCGAACAATTGCTGAAACCC
>CAZZVG010000228.1:0-7850 GCA_964657295.1 Iningainema sp.
TCGCCTCTCCCTGAAAAACTAGTTATTTTGTACTATATTTTGAATTCTAAAATCGGGGTTAATGCTCTATTTATTTCAAAATGAGAATTGCTGGTAAAAAAGGCTCGTAGTTGCGCTTTAGCGCTAAAGCAACTACGAACATAACGCTATAAATTTAGGCAATTTTGTACTAAGAATTAGATAGCGACTGATACAAAGAGTCAAGCTGCGCTTGTGCATTCACAGGAACGGCAGTGAAATGAATCCAAAAACTGCTTGTGTTTGGTAGTTTTTTCCTAACTTTAGCGTAGATATCTTCTCTAACTGCTGTAGAATCTTGAGATGTGAGATTGAATTTGACATTGGTCAACTCCAATGGTAAACTATCCTCTTCCATACTCTCAGCCAGAATCTCCGCACCCTTAGTTGAAAGCTTGACTAAACGTCCCTTAAAAATGGTGTTATTGAGATGTTTTCCTTGCACAATTGTGTACTGTAATGGAATCTGTTCGGGAACAGGAAAGAAGATCTCTTCTTCTTGAGGGAGAAAAAGGTTGTAGAATCCCCCAATTCCATTGACTTCATAAATAGTAATTGGCTGTTGAAATCCTTTCGGTTGCACTTGCTTTTGCGCTTCGATGCTCACGATTGATCCTACCTCTTTGAAAGTTGGCTCGGAAATCAGAATTTGGCCACCACGCGTATAGGATTCAATACGATAAGTTAAGTTTACTTGAGAGCCAACGATTCCGTACTTAGTCCGCTTTTCCGAACCGATATTTCCTACCACCACAACACCCGTATTGATGCCAATTCCCATTTCTAATCGCGGTAAGCCCAACTGTTTCATATTTTCGTTAACCGCGCCCATCGCCAACTGCATCGCACACGCACACGCAACAGCCCGAGTGGCATCGTTTTCTCTAGCGAGCGGCGCACCAAACAGGACAAGAATTCCATCTCCCATAAACTCATCAATGGTGCCGTGGTATCTATTAATCACTTCTGCCATGTACTCCAGATAGAGGTTAAGGATGTTAATCACCTCTTCTGGTTGCAATCGTTCTGATAAAGCTGTAAATCCTCTTAAGTCCGAAGTCAAAATCGTGATTTGACGCCTTTCGCCACCAAGTTGCAATGCTTCGGGGCTTTCCAGCAAGTTGGTGACAACATTATCGCTGATATATCGTCCAAAGACGTGGCGAATCAGTTTGTTCCTTTTATCTAGATCGGTGTTAGCATCTGCTAAAGAAGCTGTGCGTTCCCTGACACGTTGTTCTAACTCCTTTGCTGTTTGACCTAATTTCCCAATCACCAAGCTTAATCCTGACACTCCCAAGACGGATATTCCCCCCAAGGTGAAGAAGGTTCCTTGGAGATTCGCGTCACTCTTGGCAACAAAGTTGTCTAATGACTGATTAATTTCCCAGACGCCTCCTACATCCCCCACTTCCCAATCTTTCTTAGGGCTATTGGGAAGTGTATTGTGACAGGCGACACAACTAGGCTTCATAATGTTGGCTTCACCGTATCGCAACGAGGTATGCCCATCAAGCTTCTCTAGGCTTTTAAATTTCTGACTGGGATTTCGTCTCAAGTAGTTGAGTGCTGTTCGTTCAAAGTCGTCTTTGGCACCGCCTTCCCCTTTCGCTTTTCGTGAAGGAAAAGGATAATCACTATACAATCGTACCATCATCTGCTCATTGTTTTGAGTGACACCTTTTGCCAGTTCGATCGCAAAAGTTGAAGGCACAGGGATTGCGCCGATATGACTGAGGTAATCACTGGTAACTTCAATGTTCTTAATTTTGAGTCGATCCACAGCTGCGCTGCTGTAAAGGTCAATGGCATGATTTAATGATTGGGCATACAATTTCGCATTCTCAAAGGCTTGCGACTCAATCAGACTTGACGAAAGAAGATACATGTTTGATAACGCGATACCGAGGGCAACACAAAACATCAGCGTCAGCACAAGAATCGTCCGCTTGAGGAGTAGCCGTTGAAACCAGTTCCATGCTCGGGAAATTAACTGGGACATAATGTATTACAAATAAAGGCATGAACATAGCTGCCTCCAGCTGTGCTGCTATGTTCGTGCGTTAATCTTTTTTACAGGGAATAAAGTTTATTTGTATTTTAAGATATGGATATTGAAAAAGTACTTGCATTTACGGATGCTTTATTTTTTACCAAGTTAGGGGTGCATTTGAGTGACCTCCAGCAAGCTATGCTACGAGAATCTTGGTCTTGGCAACGCCAGAGTTACGACCAAATTGCTGATACCTACGGCTATTCTCCAACTTACTTAAAGCATGATATTGGTCCTAAGTTATGGAAACTCCTTTCAGAAATCTTAGGGGAAAAAGTTAATAAAACGAACTTTCGTGCGGCGATCGAGCGACGCTTTCTGGTTGAGGGAACCCCGCCAGAGCAAATTGAACCACCACAAGTTTCACTCTCTCAAGAACAAACCAGAATAGAAACGCCATCTCCAGTCCCGATCATCAAAGAGAATGAGGTACCTACTATCCCACGTCAGGATTGGGGTGAGATGCATGATATCAGGTTTTTCCACGGTCGTCAACCAGAACTGGCTTCTTTGCAGGAGTGGATTCTGGTGGAACGCTGTCGATTAGTTGCACTGTTGGGTTTGGGTGGGATGGGGAAAACTTCACTCTCTGTCAAGCTGGCGCAACAATTACAAAGTCAATTTGAGGTAGTGATTTGGCGAAGTCTCCGCAATGCTCCACCCGTCCAAGAAATTTTAACTCAGCTGCTTCAATTCCTATCTAACCAACAGGAAATTGATTTTCCCAAAACCGTTGAAGGGAAAATTTCGCGGTTGCTGGATTATTTGCGAAGTCACCGCTGTTTGATCGTCCTCGATAACCTTGAGACAATCTTGCTTGGTGGTGATACACCCAATTTAACTGGGAACTATTGTCAGGGCTATGAGGGTTACGGTGAGCTACTGAGACAAGTAGGAGAAAATATACATCAAAGCTGCTTGATAGTAACGAGTCGAGAGCAACCTCCAGAGATTCGTCTTTTGGAAGGAAACTCACTACCTGTCCGTTATTTACAACTTGGTGGGTTGAAGAAAACAGAAGGACAAGAATTGTTGAGATTAAAGGGTGATTTTCAAGCAACGGAAGCTGAATGGAGCCAACTCATCGATTACTATTCTGGGAATCCCTTGGCATTGAAAATTATTTCCACGACGATTCAACATTTATTTGATGGTAGTATTGCAGATTTTTTACAACAAGATGCCTTTGTTTTTGGGAATATTCGTCATTTGCTCGATCAACAGCTTCAACGCATATCAGAATCTGAAAAGACAGTTATTTATTGGCTGGCAATTTATCGCGTTCCGGCTTCATTTTCTGACTTGCGAGCCGATATCTTTCCACCAATATCTCCGCAAAAACTAATCGAAGTTCTGGAATCTTTGGAACAGCGCTGTTTGATTGAAAAGAGTGCAGCACAGTTTTCTCTTCAACCTGTGGTGATGGAATATCTGACGACTCAATTTGTTGAAAATATTTCTCAAGAAGTGCAGATGGGTTCTCAAGAGAAAAATTCACTGTTCAAAAGCCATGTACTGCTGAAGGCGCAGGCAAAAGACTACGTGCGCGAAACTCAAGTTCGCTTTCTACTCAAACCTGTATGCGATCGCTTACTCACAGATTTAGCCGGTCAATCCACGCTCTCACACTTGCTAACTCAACTGTTACAAAGCCTCCGAGGTAAAACGCCACTGGAAATTGGCTACGCAGGTGGTAACATACTAAATCTCCTTTGTCAACAACAAAGGTGTTTGAGTGGCTATGACTTTTCCGACCTGACGATTTGGCAGGCTTACTTACCGCAGGTAAATTTACATGAGATCAATTTCGCTCGCGCTGACTTATCAAAATCGGTTTTTGCGGAGACATTAGGTATAATTTGGTGCGTCGCATTTAGCCCTGATGGAAAGCTGTTAGCAACAGGTGATGCAGAGGGTGGACTTCGCCTTTGGCAAGTCGCAAACGGTCAACTGCTATTGAATTTTGAAGGTCATGTTGGTTGGGTTTGGTCGGTGGCGTTTCATCCAGATAGTCAGACGTTGGCAAGTTGCAGTAGTGATAAAACGATCCGCTTGTGGGATGTCAATACCGGAGAGTGTCTAAAAACACTTCAAGGACATACGAGTTCGATTTGGTCAGTGGCGTTTAGTCCAGATGGTCAAAGAATTGCCAGTGGCGGTGACGAACCAACAGTGAAACTGTGGGATATTAGTACTGGGGAATGCCGCCATTTGGCAGGTCACAGTGGTCGGATTTTTACAGTTGCATTTGCGCCAATTTCGACCACCAGCACGGGCGGCGAAGTTCAGATCTTGGCAAGTGGTAGTGACGATCGCACTCTCAGACTTTGGGATGTGGACACCGGAGAATGTCTTGGTGTTTGCGACAGTCATACAGATCGAGTTTGGTCTGTTGCTTTTAGTTCTGATGGCATCACCTTTGCCAGTGGTAGTGCAGATCGAAGCATCAGATTGTGGTCTGTCAGTACAGGAGTTTGCCTGAAAATCTTGCAGTTGCATCATGATGCGGTGAGATCTGTCGCATTTACTCCCAATGCTGAAAAGTTAGTCAGTGCCAGTGGCGATCGGACTGTGAGAGTTTGGGATGTTAGCACTGGAAAATGTCAGAATATTCTGCAAGGGCATACAAATGCCGTCTTTTCCGTTGCTGTGAATGCCGATGATCAGATTGCTAGTGGCAGTACCGACCAAACTGTTAAGTTCTGGAATCTTAAAACAGGTCAGTGTCTCAAAACCTTGAAGGGTTATACCAATTCCGTCTTTTCCGTTGCCTTTAATCCTGATGGTGGTAAGATCGCTAGCGGTAGTACCGATCAAAATGTCAGACTTTGGGATCTCAATACAGGTGAGTATCAAAATTTAACAGGACATCAAGATTGGGTAAGTTCGGTGGCATTTCATCCTGATGGACATTTAGTTGCAAGTAGTAGTGTCGATCAAACTATCCGCTTGTGGTCGGTTAGTACAGGACAATGCCTCAACACATTACAAGGTCACACAGCTTGGGTTTTGTCTGTTGCTTTCAGCCCAACTGGTGAAATTCTAGCAAGTGGCAGTGACGATCGCACAATTCGCTTGTGGTCTGTCAGTACAGGGCAATGCCTCAACACATTACAAGGTCACTCTAATTGGATTTGGTGTGTCACCATTAGCCCTGATGGTAATACACTTGCTAGCAGTAGTGAAGACCAAACAATCCGCTTGTGGTCAATGAGTACTGGGGAATGCCTCCACATCTTAGAAGCGCATACCAGTCGGGTGCAAGCGATCGCTTTCAGTCCAGATGGTCAAACTCTCAGTAGTGGCAGCGGCGATGGAACAGTACGCTTGTGGTCAGTAAGTACAGGTCAATGCCTCAATATCCTCACTGGACATGGCAATAATGTCTGGTCGGTAGCGTTTAGTAGTGATGGGAGGATATTGGCAAGTGCTAGTTTAGACCAAACTGTCAGAATTTGGGACATCTCTACTGGGACTTGTCTCAAAACCTTATCTGTGTTTGCACATTCCGTGCGATCGGCGATCGCCTTTAGTCCCACACTCACCCCTGCAAAACATCACACCCTTGCCAGTGGCAGTCAAGATGGCACTATTCTCATTTGGGATGTGGAAACTGGTCAATGTTTGACAACTTTGAGTCCTGACAAACCTTACAAAGGTACCAACATTACAGGCGTTACTGGCATAACAGCAGCTCAAAAAGCCGCACTCAAAGCCTTAGGAGCGATTGAAAAAATAGAAACTTGATTCTGTTTGGATTCAATTGAGTAGGGGCGAACGGCTGTTCGCCCTTACAATGTGGTGTATCTCATTCAAACGAAACCCACTATAACTGTAGTTCCGATCATACCTCAAAGGGATTCAACAACTGTAGGCCCTCAATCCATTGAAAGTCTCTAATGTTTCGCGTAACTAGCCTTAGATTATACGTCAATGCCGTTCCCGCAATAATAGCATCCCCTAAGCTTATACGTCGTATCTGTCGCAACGTGACTGGTTTATCCAGTACTGGTTGCGAAATAGGGATAAGCAGCGATACGGAGAAAAATTCTTCAAGAAACTGTTTTTCTATTTCGGTCAGACGATAATATCCCAATGTTTCTACATAGCTCAAAGCTGAAACAGCAGGCTCGTGTTCTGCAATAAACTCCCGTAATCCGCCATTGCCAGGTTGAGCCGCATAAATGATAATATTACTGTCCAAAAGGATTATTCATCCCGACCTGGAAGTTCCCGATCTTGTCGCAAGTCGCGCTGCCAAGCTACCGGATCAATTCCTGCAAAAGCTTGTGCTTGTGCTAGCTTCTCCAATACTGCGGCCATCTGTTGCCCACGCCCTTTCATCTCAGAAATTGGCGCTCCTTCTAAAATTGTAACTAACACTTGCATTGGGCGATCGTCTTTCAAATTGCGTCGCACTTCCTCTTCCCATTCCAACAAGTCACCCCTTAAGGTTGCTCTATATGTGTTTAGCATAACTCTACTATAATTTTGCGTCCTGAATTCTTCATTATAATCGCTGGGAAAACCCTATTAGAAAGGACGTGAAAATTAATTATGCGTTCGCCAAAACCATTGGTAGGGGCGAGGAAAGCCGTTCCCCCTTAGGTCAAAACGTTATCTGTGTTTGCACATTCTGTGCAGGCGATCGGCTTTATTCCTAATCACCCGAAGCTGGCGCTCAGAGTCCGAGTGCGTTGCACGACGCTGGATCGACAGTCCCGCGACTGCCCCTGCCTTCGCCTTTCTTGCGTCTCGTCAAAGCTGCGTCTTATGCTCTTGATTCGAGAAGAAAGCTCTTGTAAGTTAGAAAGAAAATAGGTAATCTTACACGAGCACAAGGGAAATAATTAACCAAAAATAGAAATTACTTGAATACTTGTGACGCGAAACATCGGCTTTGTTGGCTTTTCTGTTGTCACAAATTCTTCAGCACCAATTGACAGTGCAGCCGCTATATGCAATGCATCCATTGCCGCTAAACCATACTGACAACCAATCTTATAGGCATTTTGCACTACCTGTTCTAAATCGCTAGCCCAGTAGGTGACATCGCTAAAAAATTCCTCGTAGAATAGAGCTTCTTCAGTTTGCTTGTTGTAAACTGCTTTGGGAGTTACTTCCAGCCTGACGAACTCACTTGAAGCAAATTCACGGTTTAAATCTTCCAAAACTTCCAGGGCTTTCTCAGCAATTCTACTCACACCATCTGTTATACTTAGTAATACTCCTGAGTCAACATAGGTTATTCTCATTCCCCTCTATCCTGTAGCCCACCTCTACGACTAGCAAGTTCTTTCTCTATTTGATTTTCATCTAATAAAGGTTTACCAGAAGCAACAATTCTTGCACGAATTTCTCGTAAACGTTGCCCTAATGGAATTTTATTTGCAGCGTTTTTTAAATGAATCAATTCGACAAAATCTAAAACTTCCTCCTGTTTATCTTTTGGAAGTGACCGCCACTTGGCTAATAACTTTTGTTCTGGACTCATATTAATTTCACCTGTTTTAGAATCAATTATTCGAATAACGGCTCAGTCCTACAAAAGGAGAAAAGTGATGTTGAGAGTGTTTTCACACTCTGTGTAGGAACTTTGAGGTTAGCCTGAACTCACAGCGACTGGTGGCGCTTAATGAAATATTACTCGATTCCGATACAAACCCAAGTTGCGGGTTATCAAGCAGACACATCACTTGGGGAGCGATCGCCTATGACAAAGTGGCGATCGCTCTAGGCGCATCCGTGCCTTAAGCTTGATTGCGTCTTCAATTGCTGA
>CAZZVG010000229.1:0-7849 GCA_964657295.1 Iningainema sp.
TTGAAGAGGGGGTTCTCGATATGATCCCTGCCCCTATTCTTGTATGCGGCGAACAGCCATTTTATGTAATGGCAGGCTGACAATACAAGAAAATGTTAAAAAGTATGACAAAGCAGTTGTGATTCTCAAGCTCATCATTAAACTTTCCCAGTCTGGTAATATTATTTTCTGGATGCCAAAAGCAACACAGTAAACGAGCCAATATGAAAAGCACATTCTTAACAGTATTTGCTCTGTCTGTTCGACTTCATCCTTTTGCTGCTGGCGTTTTGGTCTGTCCGAAGGCTTCTCAGAAAAATCCCAAAGTAAGACTAGGCCTGCAATACTGGCTACACAAGAAACAGCAACTAAAGAAGTGTGACAAAATAAATTTAGTAAATGCATAAGCGTTTATCCCAACAGTTTCCTATATAAGGATCAGTCTAAAGGACTAGCCGATGGGGATATGCAAATAGTTACAAACTGAAATAGATACTTTCAAAAATGTAAAGAATTGTTGATAGATGATGGTTGATGGTGGATAGAAGAAAACTTAACCATCAACAATTAACCAACTTCTTATTTCTCCTTAAAAGTCCAGACACCATCGTCCCAGTCTGTATCTGATGGCGGTGTTTGCAGCCAGTGATGACAGCGCCGCAGATACAACATTGCGGGTTGGTCATTTTTGTCAACTTCCAAAACCTTGGTAAACTCAGTTTGGGCAGAGTTAAACTGGCGATTCAGGTAATACTCGCGGCCTTTATGATAATGCTCAATGACTTGCAATTTTTGACAGGGTATGGGATCGGAACGCAAACCTACCAGTTCATAGATAGCGACTGGCTCATTTCTGCCTTTGACACGGATATAATCTAGTTGTCTCGACCACACCAAATTTTTGCAAGGTTCATGCGTGTTATCACTGAGAATAATATCACAACCGTACTGCTTACTAACACTTTCCAAGCGCGAACCTAGATTGACGCCATCACCAATAGCAGTAAATTCCATCCGCTTGCTAGAACCAATATTACCACTAATAACAACGTCAGAATTAATACCAATGCCGATATTGATTTTCGGTTTGTTAGCTGTATAACGACGGGCATTGAATTCCTCCAAGCGATCGCGCATTTCCAGCGATGTTTGCACTGCCATCCAAGCGTGTTCATGCAACGGTAAAGGGGAGCCATACACAGCCATAATTGCATCGCCAATGTATTTATCAAGAGTCCCTTTGTACTTAAAAACCGCCTCCACCATAGATTCAAAATATTCGTTAAGCATACCGACAACTTCTTCCGCCTCCAAATTTTCCGTCAAAGTTGTATAGCCACGAATATCAGAGAATAAAATCGACACCTCTTTGCGATCGCCACCCAATTTAGCGTCATCCAACTTCAGTAATTCTTCTGCTAATTCCTGAGTCATGTAACGGTACATCGTACTCTTGAGACGCTTCTCATCACTAATATCATCCATCACCACGAGCGCTCCCCGCACTTGTTGAGAGTCACTGGCATCAGCAATCGTATTTATTGATAAATTAATACTGTGTTGTTTTTCACGATGAGAAAGAAGCGTGCGATCAGGGTAATATTGCTCATGATCGTTTGAGTCTGCTGTATTTAAAGCTGCTTGACACCACTTACTGAAGTGACCTTCTTTAATGCGAATGATATCACTAATCAAGATACCTTCCAAACGGTCATCAGCTTGCAGACCAAGCATTTGTTTAGCACTTTCATTAGCAGCAACAATCAACCCAGCTTTATCAGTCGAAATCACCCCATTAGAAAGACTGCGAAGAATATCGCGTTGCATTTGTTCCTGCTGCTTAACCGTAGCAAAGAGCTGAGCATTTTGCAGAGCCACTCCCGCTTGAATATTAAAAGCTTCCATAAACTCTTCATCATGACGATCAAAACTCGCTTGAAAACACTCAGGTGCTTTTGGCCAAAACCGATGATGATAAGGAGGAAAATCCCCTGATTTCTTCTTATTCACAAGCTGAGTCACACCAATCAACTCTTGATCGGCATTAAAAACTGGCATACAGAGTAAACTACAAGTGCGATAGCCATTTTGCCGATCCATTTGCTTAGCAGTTTCAGAGTCTGGATGATCGTACAAATCAAAAGGAATATTTAACCTTTCGCCTGAGACAGCCACCATCCCCGCAAATCCCTTACCTATTGGTACTCGCAACTCCTTAGTCGAACCATCATCCTGAGTAATTGTTGTCCAGAGTTTGCCAGCAGCGCGATCCAATAACCATAAAGTACTACGATCAGCATTCATCAGTTCCTTTGCTTCATCCATCACCCGCCTCAGTGTTTCCTCCAAATCAAGACTGCTTTCACTCAGAGACTTAATCGCCTTCATCAGTGCTGCCGCAGCTCTTTGTTTTTGAGTCGCCATATAAAAAGAACGCGACGACTCTAAAATCAACCTAATGGAAGGGGCAAACTCCTGAAATAATTGTTCATCAGCCCTAGTAAATCCCTCAACATCAATACGTTCAGAGAGCGGAGCATGTGGAGCGTAAGAAGATTTTAACTTATTCAGTAATTGCACTACCGCCACTAATTTTCCTTCTTCATTCAACAAAGGCAAAGCCAACATAGTGTAAGTGCGGTAGTCAGTTCTTTTTTCTTGTTCTTGAGCAAAACAAGAGCGCGAATCATCATAAAAATCATAGGGAATATTCACAACTTTCTTGTACGTTGCCACCTCACCAGCAATACCCTTATCTGCCGGAATGCGAATTTCTAGAGAGCGATCGCCATCACCTTCCGCCAAAATTGACCAGAGTTGTTTTTTCTGATCATCCAATAAAAATATTGTCGTCCGATCAGCTCCCAATAACTCTCCTGTTTTCAGAGTAATCGAATGCAACATTTCCTGGAGGATAGTTTCAAACCCTTGTGAATCCAACATCGACAGTGTTTGATTCACAATCTTTAACTTCTGTTCAACCTCGGCAACAACTAATTTAAAAGTATCCTGAGTGAGGGGTGAAAGAAAAGTAGAAATGGTTCTTTGTTCTTTATTAAGAACACCTATAGGCGCAGAGTTATACTGTAGTAGTTTCTCTTCAATATTGCCAACAGCGATCGTTAAATCTGTAGTTATACCGTAACTTTGTTCAACTGACATAACTGGCTTATGATCTAAAACTAGATTTTATTAATCATTAATATTGACATGAAATGTCTTAACTTTTCATTGCTATAAGCAATGAAAAGTTAAGATTTATTCTCTAGTTTAATATCTCGCAAAGCCAGCCTTATTCGCTCTGATAGTTCCAGCGCAAACGAGCAATGAATATATAGAAGCCAGAGTAAGTTTTGAGGAGGTAGATAGTTCATTTTTTGGTAGTATGCGCGCCAGGATTTATAGATCGCTAGAATTAAGAAATGGTGCAAGTCATCCATTCTCCAGCCCAACCAGTCACAATTGACCGACAATTCTGATGAGACTGCTGTTATAGTTTTCCCAAAAAGTCGGTTGAAATAACAAAGAATATATAACCGCCAAGACAAGGGCAGCGCATTGGTGAGCCAGCGCTGCAGGAGGGTTTCCCTCCGTAGGCGACTGGCGAAAGGCTCCGCCGACTTGAAGCGACTGCCCGCGCCAAGAGCGCCAAGAGAAGATTAAGAAGAGAGGATGATGCGTTTGATGCCTTCTTTGAGGATGGGGACGTTGAAGTTGATGAGGAAACCTAGAGGGTTGTTAGTGGCTTTGAGATAGGATATGACTTGGGCTTCGTTGGTGGGAGTAAGTTTTTCGACGGCTTTCAATTCCACAATTAAAATATCGCCAACAATAAAATCTGGTTCACCCTCACCGACTTGATGACCTTTATATCGAACTGCAACTGAAGGTTTAGATTGATAAGGTATATCCCGCATCTGAAACTCCAGCTTTAAAGCCTGGTGATACACAGACTCCAAAAATCCTGGTCCTAACACCCGATGCACCTCAATCGCTGCCCCAATCAGAGCATAAGCTAACCTATCTACCTCTTGACTTGGCTCTCTTCTCTTGGCGTCCTTGGTGAACCAGCGCTGTAGGCGGGTTTCCCGCCGTAGGCGACTGGTGAACCCGAAGGGCGTCTTGGCGGTTCATAATACTCTTTATACCCTGTGGCAAAATTTATAAAAGTTCTCCCATACTTAAATGTTTCCCAGCATGACTGAAACAATCACAAATCTCCCCAGTTTGTACGATCCCGTCTCCACTGACGCCAAATGGCAAAAATTTTGGGAAGACAACCAAATCTACAAAGCAAACCCCAACAATGGTGGCGAACCTTATTGCATCGTGATTCCACCGCCAAATGTCACTGGTAGTTTGCACATGGGACACGCCTTTGAAAATACGTTGATTGACTGTTTGATCCGCTACCACCGGATGAAGGGACGCAATACTCTTTATCTACCCGGAACCGATCACGCCAGTATCGCCGTGCAAACAATTCTGGAAAAGCAACTGAAGGCGGAAGGCAAAACTCGCTATGAATTAGGGCGTGAGAAATTTCTCGAAGGTGCTTGGCAGTGGAAAGCCGAATCTGGAGGAACGATTGTTAATCAGTTGCGACGCTTGGGGGTATCGACAGACTGGTCTCGCGAACGGTTTACTTTAGATGAGGGTTTGTCCAAGGCTGTTGTCGAAGCTTTTGTCCGCCTTTATGAGGAAGGGTTGATTTATCGTGGCGAGTATTTGGTAAATTGGTGTCCAGCTACTCAGTCGGCTGTGTCTGATGTGGAGGTGGAAAATCAGGAAGTTCATGGGCATCTCTGGCACTTCCGTTATCCCATAGCAGATGGTTCTGGTTATGTAGAGGTGGCGACGACTCGTCCGGAAACTATGCTGGGTGATACTGCAGTAGCAGTGAATCCTGCTGATGAACGCTACAAGCACTTAATTGGTAAGATGCTGATTCTGCCAATTATGAATCGGGAAATCCCGATTATTGCTGATGAGTTGGTTGATCCAACTTTTGGGACGGGTTGTGTGAAGGTGACTCCGGCTCACGATCCCAATGATTTTGAAATGGGTCAGCGTCACAAGCTGCCGTTTATCAATATTATGAATAAGGACGGCACTCTTAATGAAAATGCTGGCTCATTCCAAGGACAAGACCGTTTTGTAGCCCGGAAAAATGTGGTTTCTCGTCTGGAGGCAGATGGTGTTCTGGTGAAGGTGGAAGATTACTTGCATTCTGTTCCTTATAGCGAGCGCGGTAAAGTCCCCGTTGAACCCCTCCTCTCTACTCAGTGGTTTGTGAAGATTCGCCCGATGGCAGATCGAACGCTGGAATTACTTGATGGAAAAAATTCTCCGGAGTTTGTTCCTCAACGTTGGACTAAGGTTTACCGTGACTGGTTGGTGAAAATTAAAGATTGGTGTATCTCTCGGCAACTGTGGTGGGGGCACCAAATCCCTGCTTGGTATGCTGTGAGTGAAACTGGCGGCGAAATTACTGATCATACGCCTTTTGTTGTGGCGAAGTCGGAAGCTGAAGCTAGAGAAAAAGCCATAGCACAATTTGGAGAAAATGTCAAGATAGAACAAGATCCGGATGTGCTGGATACTTGGTTTTCTTCGGGACTCTGGCCCTTTTCTACTTTGGGATGGCCAGAACAAACTCGGGATTTAGCAACTTACTACCCTACTAGTACTTTGGTGACTGGGTTTGACATTATCTTTTTCTGGGTTGCTAGAATGACGATGATGGCAGGACACTTTACTGATCAAATGCCGTTTAAAACGGTTTACATCCACGGGTTGGTTCTGGATGAAAATGGTCATAAGCAGTCTAAGTCTAAAGGGAATGGCATTGACCCACTGTTATTAATTGATAAGTACGGTACTGATGCTTTACGCTACACACTTGTTAAGGAAGTGGCGGGGGTAGGGCAAGATATCCGGCTGGAGTACGATCGCAAAAAGAATGAATCGTCATCGGTAGAGGCGTCGCGTAACTTTGCTAACAAGTTGTGGAATGCTGCCCGATTTGTCATGATGAATTTAGAGGGATTATCAGACTCCACAAACTTCAGTATCCAAAATCTAGAATTGGAACTGAGCGATCGCTGGATTCTCTCACGGTACAATCAAGTTGTCAAACAAACTAATGATTACATTGATAAGTACGGTTTGGGAGAAGCCGCGAAGGGACTTTATGATTTTATCTGGGGTGACTTCTGCGATCTGTACATTGAACTTGTGAAATCTCGTTTGCAAAAAGAGGCCGATCCCACATCTAGGCAGGTAGCACAACAAACTCTCGGCTTTGTGCTGGAAGGTATTTTAAAACTACTTCATCCTTTCATGCCTCACATCACTGAAGAAATTTGGCATACGCTGACTCAGCAACCAGCAGATTCCCTGCAGAGTTTATCTTTACAACGCTATCCAGAAGCCGAAACAAATTTAATTGATCCAGCTTTGGACGAACAGTTTGAACTGCTGGTTGGTACAATTCGCACGATTCGCAATTTGCGAGCAGAAGCGGATATTAAACCAGGGGTGAAAGTGACGGTACATTTGCAGACAGACAGTGACAAGGAATGGCGAATTCTTCATGCCGGACAGTCTTACATTAAAGATTTAGCAAAGGTAGAGACTTTGACGATCGCTCTTGAGCAAAAGCAAGAGACAATTAAGCAGAATCACATAAGTTGGACGAACATAGGAGGAATTATCGGCGCAGTTTTCTTACTAAGAATAAGTTTTGCTGTGGTGGATGCAATGAATGAAATTCCCTTATTAGGGAATTTCTTTAAACTAGTTGGGATTAGTTATTCAACGTGGTTTGTTGCTCGAAATTTACTCACAAATAAAGCTAGACGAATGTTTTGGAAACAGGGGTTTAACCCAACAGAGGCGCAACAGTTTAAACAACTGAAAACAGAACCAGAAGAAGTGGCCGCTGGTGTTGTTGGGACAATACAAGTACTCCTTCCCTTAGCTGGGGTAGTTGATATCGAAGCACTGCGTACCAAACTTGAGAGAAGCTTCAATAAAGCAGAAGCTGAAGTCAAATCTTTGAGTGTAAGATTGGGCAATTCTAATTTCGTAGATAAAGCACCAGCAGATGTGGTAGCAGGAGCTCGAGATGCTTTAGCGGAGGCTGAGAAACAAGTGGAAATCTTGCGCGATCGCCTCCGTAAGTTAGCATAAGGAAAAGTCTGCATTTTATACTTGCAACTTCCTAAACAACCGTTATGTTATATCTAGCTCAGGTGCATAAGAACGAATTTTTAGACCAGCCCCAGTTGCGGTTGTTAGCACGTCAGGAAGCTGAAAATATGTGGGCGATGATTCCAGAAGAAGCTTTCATTCTCTTGGGAAAAGGCAATTCGCTAACTGAAAAATTGCTAGTTTTAGTAGAGCTTTCCCCCACAGGAGATATTGACAGTATAGAAGACGCCACGAACTGGGTATTGGCGATGCTACAAACCTACTTAACCTCTGGAATTTCTCCGGCATTTTTGCAGCAAGAAGCGGAACGAGCCGAACATTGGCGACAAAATCTGACATTGCAAAACCAAGATCTAGCACGTCGTTCTTTAGAATTGGAAGCGCGTCGAGAACAAATTCAAGCCCTAGAAGAAGGTATGAAACGGGAGAAAAACGGCGTTCACAAGGACAACGATTAAGGCGTAGGGTGGGCAGTGTTCCTGTGGAACACTGCCATATCCCGAACGATTCCTCATCCAAATCCAAGACGAAATTCTCTGACAGCCTGAACGTGGTTGGGGAAATTGATGCAGCGCACTAGTAACACCAAGTTTAATTCCGGAAGTACTTCCGACTGAGCGATGGCTTCATAACCTTCTTCACGTAGCGCATATAG
>CAZZVG010000230.1:0-7843 GCA_964657295.1 Iningainema sp.
CCTCTCTCCCCCTCTCCCCCTCCTCTGCGCCGGAGTCCAAAAGCGATGTTGTCATACACTGTCATATGGGGGTAGAGGGCGTAATTTTGAAACACCATCGCGATGTTTCGTTGCTTGGGTGGCAAATCATTTAAAGAGCGATCGTTTACCCAAATATTGCCGCCAGTCATCACCTCCAAGCCAGCAATTAACCGTAGCAGAGTGCTTTTGCCGCAACCCGAAGGCCCTACCAGCACCATAAACTCCCCATCCGCCACCGTTAAGTTGATCCGTCGCAAGACATTCATGCCTTCCCCACGATGGGCAGAAGCAACATCTCCTTTACGAGAAGGAAAACTTTTATAAACGTTTTCTAAAACAACCTGCGCCACGAGTTTTTCAAATAACTGTAATGTTCATTAGTTACCAGTCATTAGTCAAGAGTCAAAACAACTTGGAAAAATAACAAAGGAACGTTTAGCGCTCATCATACACCGGAATCTTAACGATGGTAGCTCTCTATTGCCTAATTTGGTACAATTATACTAGTGATGAAAGCTGGCGATCGCTGTTTGCAGAAAGTAGCTTGACTTTTGTGCTAAAACAAACTCAAAAATTTAAGTCGTCATATTCATTATTTAAGAAAATATTAAGAATTGCTGAAAAGGCAACAAATATTAGCTATTTGTCAACTATTTCCATTATGACAAATGAACGCATTCAGCACCTCAGCCCTTAGCTAAGAAAGGAATTTGGTAAACATAGGTAAGCTAATCCGATCTCTTACAAGTTATACAGGCGCTCTGGCGTGCAGGCTGAATGCTTACAGACAAATGCAATTTCCCAACTCGTTACCCAATTAAGAGGATTCATTATGAACAACTGCATTTTGATGGCGGAAATTATTCAAGAACCGCAACTACGCTTTACATCGGATAATCTGGAAGTCACTGAAATGCTCGTGCAGTTTTCAGCACTGAGAGAGGGTGAAGCACCAGCGACTTTAAAAGTCATCGGCTGGGGGAACATGGCAAAAGAAATTCAGCAAAACTACCATCAAGGCGATCGCGTTCTCCTTGAAGGACGTTTAAGCATGAATACAAAAGAGCGCCCAGAAGGGTTCAAAGAAAAACGTGCTGAGTTAACAGTGCAAAAGATCCACAATCTCGGAACAGGTTTCGACATCGCACCACCATCAGTTGCCGTCACACCATCGGAACGGGCAACTTCTTCCCAGCAACCCGTTCCCAGTTATGAGTCGCCGCTTCCCACATCGACTAAGGCAAAAAGTAACAGCGTCAGCGTGACTCCTCAAAATGAAACAGACGAACGCATACCTCAAAGCACAAATTTTGAGAAAAAGTCTTATCCGGTAGCAATTGAAGAAAACCCGGATACGGACGACATCCCGTTTTAAGTCGAATTCCCTGAGGAAATCGTCAAGTCGTTCCAAAGGTTCGTAGATGCGTGGAGAGCTTTCGCAGGCACGGCATCAACAGCGCAACTACGAACTTAAAATATCTTTTATAGTATCTTAATAACACTAGGAAACTAGCCTGTGACAATTCCACGCCACTAAAATCGAATGACGACTCCTATGAGACAAACTGTCCTAGATGTTAAAAATCTACAAGTTGAATTTTCCAGTGATGGCAATATCCTTAAAGCCGTAGATAATATTTCCTTTGAGTTGCAACAAGGAGAAACTTTAGGAATAGTTGGAGAGTCGGGTTCAGGAAAGTCTGTCACTTCTTTAGCTGTGATGGGTTTGGTGCAGACTCCAGGTAAGGTAAGTGGCGGTGAAATTTGGTTTCGTCCTCAAGAGAATGGCGCACCCATCAATTTGCGAGAGTTACGTGCCGAAGAAGTGCAGCTTTACCGAGGTGGCGACATCGCCATGATTTTTCAAGAACCGATGAGTTCGCTCAATCCAGTATATACGATTGGGTTTCAGATCGTCGAAGCCATCCAGCGACATCAGAACGTTTCTGCAGCGGAAGCACGACGAATAGCGATCGCCGGATTGCAAGAAGTCAAACTTCTTCCTAGCGATGAGAGTCTTCGACAGGAGTATCTTGAAACTTGGAAACAAACTTCTTTTAGTTCATCAACCCCAGACGAGCAAAAGCTGTCACAGTTTGTCAAGCAACACAAAGAAGCAATGCTTGAACGCTACCCGCATCAACTTTCAGGAGGTCAGTTGCAGCGGGTTATGATTGCAATGGCAATTTCTTGTAACCCATTACTATTAATTGCCGACGAACCAACCACAGCGTTAGATGTGACGGTGCAAGCAACAATTCTGGAATTGCTGCGTGAATTGCAACTGCGTCGGAACATGGCAATGATATTTATTACCCATGATTTGGGATTAATTGCCGAAATTGCTGACTCTGTAGCAGTGATGTATAAAGGCAAAATTGTCGAACAAGGCTCGTCTGAGCAAATTTTTAATCACCCCCAACATCCATATACGAAAGGTTTGCTAGCTTGCCGCCCGACTCTCAACCGCCGTCCGCAAAAACTGCTAACAGTTGCCGATTACATGAATGTTGAGGAGAAACCAACAGGAGAGTTGGTGATTCAATCCAAACAACCGACACAACCTCCGGAAGTCACCGCCCTTGCAATAGCAAATCGATTGGCTTCTTTAGAACAGCAGCAAACTTTATTACAAGTCAGGAACCTCAAGGTTGGTTTCCCTGTGCGGGGAGTTTTTGGTGAGACAAAACGCTACATTATGGCAGTGAATGGTGTTTCCTTTGAAATCAAAAAAGGGGAAACGCTTGGATTGGTAGGAGAATCTGGTTGTGGCAAAACCACTCTCGGGAGAACTTTGCTGCGACTCATCGAACCGATGGGTGGTGAGATCGTGTTTGAGGGGCGAGAGATCCTTTCGCTGAAAGGAGAACGATTGCAGCAGTTACGACGAGAAATGCAAATTGTTTTCCAAAACCCCTTTAGCTCCCTCGATCCTCGCATGAAAATTGGCGATGCAATTATGGAGCCTTTGGTAATACACTCAATTGGGAAGACAAAAAAACAACGCCGAGAACGTGTTGCTTATCTTCTAGAACGGGTTGGATTGAGTGCTGACGCCATGAACCGTTATGCTCATCAGTTTTCAGGTGGTCAGCGTCAGCGGGTTTGTATTGCCCGTTCCTTGGCATTAAATCCTAAGTTTATCATCTGTGATGAATCTGTGTCAGCGTTGGACGTGTCTGTACAGGCACAGGTGCTGAATCTCTTGAAAGAATTACAAGAGGAGTTTGGGCTGACATACATCTTCATCTCCCACGATTTGAGTGTGGTAAAATTTATGAGCGATCGCATCTTAGTTATGAATCGCGGTCAAATTGTCGAACAAGGAACAGCAGAAAATATCTACCTTTCCCCTCAAGAAGAATACACCCGCAAGTTAATTGAGTCGATTCCCACAGGTAGTGCTGAACGCATACAAAAGCGGCAACCAAGATAATTCGTAATGCTCAATTCGTGTTTCCCTATGAGAATGGCGATAAGAGCAGCATCAACTTGCAGAGTATTTATTGCTGGGCAGAACGTCGCTCCGTTTCAAGTTTGATCGCTTTAAGCGAATCTGCCAAGGCATTTTTATAGATGCTAAACGCGAGGTTTCGCGGCACAGAAGAACCAGGATCGAAGGTGACATCTTGAGTAATCAACACCTGATTGGACGAAATCATATCAAGTTTCCATATGCCATTAAGCGACTTAATGTCACCTGACTTTAACTGGAAATCAATTTGACTGGGATAGTGCTTGGATGAAGCAATAACTAACCGACTTTTTTGAGTAAATAGGAAAACTTTGACGACATTAGTTTGCTCAAATATAGTTTGCTGATCGTTGCTCTGAAGAATTTTGCTGGACACTACGCCTGGGATAAAATTCTTAAAGTGGTCGTAATCTGTCAAAACATTCCAGGCAGTGTTGAGCGGGGCAGTCACGAGGACTCGCCCTGTGTAATGTCCTTTTTCGCCAGTGAGGACAACGCGCCCAGCTTTTAAGGTCGTTTGTTCAAGTCCTGGTAATTCGGTGAGGGAAGGGTTGAATTGAGGCACGGCGTTGGCAGTTAAGGGAACAAATAGGCTGAGGGCAATGGCTGACGCATAACCGATAAAGAGTCGATGATTTGTCGGAAAATAACATGGCATCAATTTTTTCATTCTGTTGGGAGTAATTTACGATCTTTATAAAGTTGTGATTTTGCGTCCTGACATTCGGCTTGAATTTGCAAACGAATGCACCAGTTGCTAACACTGTAGACGAAAATTCTCTGTAGCAATATTCCCAAAACGCACGAAAAAACATGACTGGGGTCACATCCCACGGCAGGAGCAGGTACGGTATATTTGTGGAGGCAAACAACGAAGATGTTGTTTCAGTGCTCGGAGAGATCATCACTCTGTTATGCTGCCTCGCCTCAAAATAGCACGTATTCTTAACTCACAGAAATTTCAGCGATGATATTCCTTCGCTCTCTTCCCTGGACTTTTCGATATCTGGAGTGGATTTTCATCACCGTTCATTTTGGGGTGTGGCTGAGTAGACCAGAGTCTAGCCTGCCTACTCTGCTTGGGTTTTATGGGATTTTGTTCGTGCTGGGTTGGTTGTTCCCGTGTGAACGCCCCTACTGGCAACGCTTCAGCTATATCGTTCTAGGACTGACGATAACGGTGTGTGCTAGACGTGTCGGAATTGACCTGGGTCTATTTCTGTGTTTCTATATTTCTAAGAGCTACTTCCTACTGAATCGTCGGATAACGATTATTCTCACCGCTTTCACCGCAATTCCTTGGGTAATCAGCGAATATTTGGCGTCGGTCGAGCAAGCACAATCCTCTGTTCAGGTGGCTTCTCACCCGAACAATTCCCTAAATATTATCAGCACTTTGGCGGTTTATAGCGCTGCCAGTGTCTTTGTGATCATGTTTAACTCGATGCTAATTGCGGAGCAGAAAAGCCGCCAACGGGTAGAGGAACTATCGGAGCAGGTTGAAACACTGGCCGCAAAACTGGAACGAACCCGGATTGCTCGCGAAATTCATGACTCGCTGGGGCATACCCTAACTGATCTCGATATTCAACTTGCAGTCGCCCAACAGTTGCGGTTCCGTAATATCGAGCAGGCATTTCAAGCAGTTGATACTGCAAAAATGCTTGCTGGGCAGTGCATTGAGGATGTAAGCATTGCCTTAGCTCGGATGCGTCAGTCCGACTTTGATCTCAACCAAGCCTTAACTGCGCTGATGGAACAGGTGCGTCACAACTCGGCTCTACAAGTCCAATGGGAGGTGAATCTCCCTCAACTCTCCGTTCACAAGAGCTATCAAATCTATTGTATTGTTAAAGAAGGGATGGTTAACGTGCAAAAGCACGCTCGCGCTTCTCAAGTTAACTTTTGTGGACGGTTAACGTCGGAGGGGATCGTCCTCGAACTTAAAGATAACGGGGTTGGGTTTGACCCGGAAAATCTACAGAAAGGCTTTGGCATCCAAGGCATGGCAGAGCGAGTGCATCTGTTAGGTGGTAAGCTTGAACTCAAAGCTGCTAGAGAGCAGGGGACGCAAATTCAGATTCTACTTCCGCCATGATTCGCCTGTTGCTCGTGGATGACCAAGATATTTTTCGGCAGGGATTAGTCGCATTGCTCTCGGTTGAAGCCGATTTAGAGGTGGTTGGGCAGGCAAGAAATGGCTTGGAAGCGATCGCCCTTGCGAAGGCGCTCCAACCCCACGTAATTTTAATGGATGTGCGTATGCCTGTTTGTGACGGTGTACAGGCAACCCGCGAAATTCATCAACATTATCCCTGGATTCGGATTTTGGTCTTAACGACGTTTGATGATGATGAATATATTTTGCAATCACTCCAAATGGGCGCATTGGGCTATCTGCTCAAACGCACCCCGCCTCAAGAGATTGCTGCTGCCATTCGCTCAGTTTCTCAAGGCTACAGCCAATTGGGACCAACAATCGCTCTTAAAGTCTTTTCCCAACTCAAATCTTCACCACCTTCACCCAATTCCTATCAGGACTTGCTGAGCAAACGGGAAATTGAGGTGTTAAAACTGGTCGGTCAGGGCAAAAATAATCTTGAAATTGCCCAGTCACTGCATTTAAGTGAAGGAACAGTGAAAAACTATGTGACCCAAATTTTGAACAAACTAGAGATGCGCGATCGCATCCAGGCTGCTCTCTGGGCACAGCAAAACTTACTTTAACTAAGATACTTGCTCCTTTTCAATCTTAGCACAACTACGAGCCAATTCCAGAGGTTTTACATTTCGTTACATAGTTGTCAATTTTCCCGCCCACCTACTTACCTTCGGTTGAATGTTATGATTATTTCATTCACTAAAATTTTACACCAATTACATTAACCGCCTGGGGGAATCAAAGTATGGCTCGAAACAAGTCCTTTTCCTGGCGTTTGATCTGTATTATCCTTTTTTTTACAGTAACTTTTTCCACAATTGTCTCCGCTCAGATCACACAAAATCCAATTCCCGAACCTATTGAAAAGTCCAATATTTCTGTTGGGTTGGCAGAATTAGTCAAAATTCCCGATAGCGGCGGAGATCAACCATCTGCTCAATTGAACTTGCTGGCTACAGCAGGCGATGGCACCGGGCGGTTATTTGTCAACGATACACGCGGTAAACTCTACGTGATTATTGATAGCAATGCTGCCGTTTACATGGATTTTCAAAGTTTAATCGGCGCTGGATTTCGTGGGAGTCAACAGGGATTTTCATACTTTGCCTTTCACCCAGATTTTGCCACCAATGGGCGATTTTACACGGTAGACGCTGAAAATAAAGATACGGGAACACCTGATTTTCCAGTTACCAAAACAATTTTTGACCGAAATAACAATATTATCGAAAGCTCTCACCATGACGTAATTCGCGAGTGGACTGCAAGCGATCCCACAGCCAACACTTTTTCTGGAACAAATCGCGAGATTCTCAGAATCGAACAACCTTACGGGGATCACAACGTGGGACAATTGGCGTTTAATCCTAACGCCAAACAGGGTGATGCCGATTATGGTCTGCTTTACATTGGTACAGGTGATGGAGGCAGTGATGGCTTTCCTGTAAGCAGAACAGATCATCTTGATAATTCACAAGATCTTAGCACACCATTGGGAAAAATTCTCCGCATCGATCCTCTTGGGAGTAATAGTACAAATGGTAAATATGGTATCCCTGGTGATAATCCTTTTGTAAACAATGGCAATGCCAGTACACTAGGTGAAATTTGGGCTTATGGACTGCGTAACCCTCATCGTTTTAGTTGGGATACAGGTGGTGATGGCAAAATGCTGATTGCCGATATCGGTCAAGCTTTTATCGAGGAAGTCAATCTTGGCAAAAAAGGAGCCAATTACGGCTGGCCTAATCGGGAGGGTACTTTCAGTACTGATAGAAACAACGAGAACGTTATTTTTGAATTACCTGCCAACGATGCCGATTTTAATTATACATACCCGGTGGCGCAATACGAGCATAACATACCGCAAAACACTGTAGGATTTTATGGGATTGCGATCGCAGGCGGTTTTGTTTACCGAGGTGCTGCAATCCCGGAACTCGTCGGTCAATATGTTTTTGCAGACTTCGCTAATGATGGGCGATTTTTCCATGTCCCTGTAGATAACCTGATTGATGGCACACAAGCACAGGTGAAAGAACTCAGACTATTTGATGGCGGGATCGAACGAACATTTCTGGAAATTGTTGGCAACCCCAGATCTGAAGCTCGATTTGGGATAGACGAACAAAAAGAACTTTACGTAACATCTAAAAGCGACGGCAAAGTAAGAAAAATAGTCTCCT
>CAZZVG010000231.1:0-7796 GCA_964657295.1 Iningainema sp.
GGGCTAAAGTGCCAAGGGCTAAAGAGTCATCTGCGCGGAACCGCACACTACCCGAAAACCGACGAGGTAGTCGTTATAGGTCGGGAAGTTCCTGTATCGGTAAGCAGAACGGCAGTCGTCAGAATAGTCGTCCCACGAACCACCGCGCAGCAGGCGGAGTTGATTATCATTATCGTCTAGCCATGCATTTGCGTCTGTAGGTGTACCCTCATAATCATGCCAATGGTCTGCACACCATTCCCATACATTACCGTGCATATCGTATAACCCAAAAGTATTACCGGGAAAGCTTCCTACCTCTGTTGTTTCTTCACGATCAATTCCTTTGGGACCTCTACCATAAGAACCTGACCACTTATATACTTCGTTATCTGTACCTCGATAATTGGCTAAATCAGTCGTGATTGTCTCGCCAAAGTGAAATGGAGTAGTGGTTCCAGCACGGCAAGCATATTCCCATTCTGCCTCACTGGGAAGGCGGTACTGTCTTTTAGGGTGCTTGGTAGATAAGCGATCGCAAAACTCAACCGCATCGTACCAGGAAACTTGTTCTACTGGTCGGTTACCTCCTTTAAAAAACGATGGTTCTGGTTTTATGTCGCGATTAACTCTGTCTAGTGCGGCTATAACTTTCCATTGTGCTTGCGTGACGGGGTATTTACTCATAAAGAAAGTTGGAACTGTTACTTGGTGTTGGGGACGTTCCCTGTCGCTACTACCTTCTTCTATTTCTGGTGCACCCATCATAAAGCTACCGCCACAAATGAGTACCATCTCTAACTGAATTCCATTATCTAAGTCTTCTTTATAGTATTGCGCTGTCTTCAGGGTCGTGTTAATAACTATTTTTGCCATTGATTTCTACCTGTTTCTTTCTCTCTAATTATTTCCAGGATGAATAGAATTTTTGGCAACGGATTTTGTAACAGATGTAGCGGATGCGCTATGCTCGTTGTCCCACAGTTAAATCATCCGTTACATCTGTGATGTCATCCGTTGCTAACCTTTGCATTTTTGCCATTGATTTCTACCTGTTTCTTTCTCTCTAATTATTTCCAGGATGAATAGAATTTTTGGCAACGGATTTTGTAACAGATGTAGCGGATGCGCTATGCTCGTTGTCCCACAGTTAAATCATCCGTTACATCTGTGATGTCATCCGTTGCTAACTTTTGCGTGAGGTGATCGTTCGGTCAATGTGCAACGCTAAAAAACGTGGTCTAAATAAGTGAAAACTGCTGTAAAAATTTGATGGGCAAAAAAAGAAGGGCAAAGTGCAGAGGGCTAAAGTCGTAAGGGCTAAAGAGTCCTTGCCGCAGCACCACACACTACCCGAAAACCGATGTTGCTGTTGACGCTGTCCGGGAAGTTCCTGTTGCGGCTGGCAGAACGGCAGTCCTCAGGACCGACGTGCCACGAACCACCGCGTAGCAGCCTTTCTCCCTGATTATCATTATCGTAATGCCATACACTTCCGTCTGTGGGTGCGCCCTCATAATCATCATGGGAATAGTCTGCACACCATTCACATACATTGCCGTGCATATCGTATAACCCAAAAGTATTGCCAGGAAAGCTTCCTACCTCTGTTGTTTCTTCACGATCAATTCCTTTGGGACCTCTACCATAAGAACCTGACCACTTATATACTTCGTTATCTGTACCTCGATAATTGGCTAAATCAGTCGTGATTGTCTCGCCAAAGTGAAATGGAGTAGTAGTTCCAGCACGACAAGCATATTCCCATTCAGCTTCACTCGGCAACCGATAAGGTCTACCTGTATATTGAGAAAGGCGATCGCAAAATTCAACAGCATCGTACCAAGAGACGTTTTCAACAGGGCGATTATCTCCTTTGAAATCAGACGGATCAGAGTCGATCTCACTATTTACTTGGGGTAACTGTGCGACAAATCGCCACTGCGCTTGAGTGATTGGATACTTACCCAAGAAAAACGGTTGCACTATCACCCTATGCTGGGGACCCTCATCTTCATAGCGTTGTGGCTCGTCTTGTGGCGATCCCATAACAAAAGTTCCGCCCGGAATTGCCACCATCTCTATTCCCAATGCTACTCCGTCTTTTAGTTCACCTAAAAACTCTACAAAATAAAATGCTTTGTTTTGTTCTTCTTTGACTACTTGTCCGTGAGCGTCAACTGTCACCGTTTTAAACTCAAAGGGCTGCAACTCTTCGGCAGACTCATCCTCTAGGATAATTGTTGCCACACTAAACTCAAAAGATTGCAGTGAAACTCCCATCACTGAGGCAAGTTCTGTCCACTCATCTTTGATAGGTTCACCATCAAGTGTATTCTGTGCCCATTCGCACAACAACGGATGAAAACCCTTCTCTGATAACAGATCTGCATAACTTTCCACTAATGCTGCCCACCGAATGCGGTGCTTAGAATCTGTAGAAGCTGTTAAGTGTTGCAACTCTAGCTTAATCGCTGCTATCACCTCTTGTGCATCTGGACTCAAGTATGCTAATGCTGTCCATTGCGGGCGTTCTCCAAAGACAAATGCACGATCGCTTCCCTCCCCCTGCAAGCGATTTTGAATATACTGGGAGATAAAATTCGCCACTTCTTTGAGTCGTTGTTCTCCAAACTTATCAAATAAATGACGAAGCAAGCGATCGCGAGTTTTACCCTCCATCTCATAAAGGTCATAACCAGCAGGTTCACATAATCCTGATAGCAACACATCTGCCACTGCATACCAAGGACATTCCCGCACAAAATTCTCACGCAAACAGTACAGCAAATCAGAAGTGAGAGTAAGCGGAAAAGCAGCATGGCAAGCCAAATCAAACGCATTCTCGTAGCGTCTTTCAAAAAGCCGAATACGGCGAGTTGTCAAATCTTCGCGGTTTTTGGGCTGGATTCCTGATGGAGATATAGTTGCCATATCTTAATCATACTCTCTTGTTGATTTTCTCGTGTTGCTGATAGCAAACTCGCAGGTTCATAAGTCAACATCTTACCGTTTAGTACCGCATCAATTGTCCAGGCAGAGGTTTGCTCCCATCGCTTAGGAGGAAGCGGATTAAGCCAAATTAACCGTCGAATACAAGGCGATAATACTGTGAAAAACTTCGACATCCCTTCAATTCGCTCTTGACTGTATGTTGTTGTGGCAGATCCCCCATCACTTAAAATTAAGGCAATTGTGCGGTTACGATGTAGTCTTGGCAAGAGGTTGGTGAGAGGTTCAGCTATAGTAGGGTGATGCCAATCATAAAGATACTTGTCAGGATAACTAGTAAAACGATAGATCCGCGCAGGTGTAATCCGAGCTTCTTCAATTGCTTGAATAAAGGGCTGAAGGGCAGGGAAAAATGGTATCATTGCCGAACTGTCATCAATCAGTAGCAAAAGTTCTGCCTGTTTAATTCGGACAGGACGCATGACTACATCACTAAAAATGCCTTCTTGTTCAATTTGATCAAGAGTTGCTTCAATGTCCAATTCATAGTCCAACCCAACCCGGACTGCTCGTCGCAGCAAACGCCAAGCTATTTGGACATCCTGCAAATGAATTGGAAAATCGGTCGGACTGAGGTGAAATTTATTCCTAGCATTCTGAAAACTTGGGGAGGTTGATGAAGTTTGAATAGCCACTGGAACTTGCATTTCACCCGTTTGAGTCGATGAGACTCTTCGTCTCCTGGGTGGAATCTGAGGCAGATTTTGTGATGGCTTTGTCGGAGTAGTATTTTCTGGTGGTGTTGGTTCGGGATTTACTGGCATCTTGGCATAATGCTGCTGCACATGAGGCAGATTTTGTGACGGCTTTGTCGGAGTAGTATTTTCTGGTGGTGTTGGTTCGGGATTTACTGGCATCTTGGCATGATGCTGCTGCACATAGAGATCAAAAGTGCGGTCAAAAATACTAGCATCATAATTGGCACAGGGCTTGACCCACAATAACCGACAAACCCGCCTTAAATCTTCCCATCCACCTAAACCGTAGCCCTGAGTAATTGCTTGTCGCAACAAATCATACTGTTCCAGCGTTAGATTCATCCCTGCTTCTCGCAACTTCTGAAACAGATCTAACAATAAAGAATCGAGTAAGATGGGCTGGGGAATACTCATAAATCTCACATTTAACGCGGCTTTTTGTGGTATAATTCCTGATCCTGCTTCGTCTTCAAAAGTGTTCCTAGTAATGGCAATTTGTCAGATAAGTCATTTAAATCTTTCAATGCTTTATCAACATCCTTTCGATCTAAAAGAGCAGTGAGAAATTCTATAAATTCGCTGGTTCCCGGTGGTCTGCTTCCAGGTTTATCCTCCAGAAGTTCGCGAATTTCATAAAAGCGAGTCATAGCTTGGTTGACAAGTTCTTCTTTATTCTTTTCAGATTCGCCAAATCGCTTATCAATAATTTCTTTTAATTGCTGTTGATTAGGGAATTTGACAAAAAAGTACAAACATCGACGGAGAAATGGTTCTGGTAAAGGTTTTTCATGATTACTGGTAATAAAAATAATCGGCTTATGTTCAGGCGGAGGAAATGACTCTCCAGTTTCAGGGATTTCAAAACGTAATTCTTCTAGCTCAAGCAGTAAATCATTAGCAAAATCACTATCAGCTTTATCAATTTCATCAATCAATAAGATAGGGCGGCGAGAGTGTTTTTGTAATGCTTGACCTAAAGGTCCAAAAGTCCGATAATTTTTCTTATCCTCTAATCGCTTCTTTAATTGCCCAGTCGCTATAATTCCTAAAAATTCTCGCAGTCGTTGCGGATCAGTTCCCATTAATTGAGCATCCCGCAATCGAGCAACAGCATCATAGGTATAAAGTCCATCACGCGCACGAGTTGTAGATTTAATATTCCAGATATAATAATCCCACAACTTTAATTGTTCACCGGTTTCATTTTTCTGGTCTTGCAAGTGTTGTTTCGTATGCCAAAAAGCATCAAAATCAGATCGCATCGGATGACTGCGAATCCGAATATGATATTTTTTCGCCCGATCAAAATCCGATACACATCTTGCTAAACGCCTCACTAACCAACGCTGAATTTTTTCTTCGTCTGTCTGAACTAGAAAAGCTCTTTCTTTGCAGTTTTGCGTCACCTCTTTAAAAACTTGCTCCTGGGCACTGTAATCCAGTAACCATAAAAGGTCTGCTATTTCCTGTTTATCGCACTTTGTTTTTGTGCGATTTTTCTTTAAAAAGCGAGGATTACAGAAGAAAGTTATCTCTCTTGAATTGGGCAAAATAGACCACGATGCTTCTTGAATTCCCTTGTTATCCGCCTTACATTTTTCGCCTAAAAATTTGTTTATGTGTGATACCAAGTCACAAATGGGTAAAAATTCACCTCTAGATTTCATCCAATCGGAGTCTGTCATCACTTTTTCAAATGCGTCTACAAAATCACCATCTCCAGCCTCTGTCTTTGAGTCTGCCGAGGCAATAATGCAAAAACTAATGTTTTCAGTAGCATTCCTCTTTTGTGTCAAGCTTGAAACTAAAACATTTGCCGCTCCTTGACCGGCATAACATACATCAAGTATCAGTAAGATGTTTTGAGGAGAATTTCGTTTTTTATTTTCTGGAAATAAAATATCAGCCAGATGATCGGTCTTAATTGTTGTATTAAATAAATCTGACGGATTTGATTCAATAGTATAGAGGTAATGAGAATTCTGCTCTCTCTCCTCACCTGCATGTCCTGCATAGTAGATAATCACGCAGTCAGAATTACGGCGCTCCTCACTGGTAAACCAAGTAGTTAATGCAGTTTTAATCTTGCTAGATGTTGCACCAGTATATATACTATCTTTCAACACCCTCTCGTAGCTCTGTTCTTCTTTGGTTAATAGCTTTTCAACTTTTTGAATATCATTTTTAACGCGAGCTAGATCAGATAAATCCATTTCTTTGCAACTAGGCGATCCAATAGCGATCAAATATTTACGCTGCTTGTTTGTTGAGGAGACATTCATAAGAAATTCGTTATTCAACAAGACCTGTGGCAACGGCAAAGCCAGTTTCTTTAGCTGTTAAATATCTCCGCACATCATGAGATTCCCAGCCGTTATACACTAACTGATCAATTACGGAACCGAACTGAGGAGCAAGTTCCTTTTCAAGAGCAACAATATCGCCTTTGTCTGCGATATTAAACCACTGCGTTACGTTAGGCCATATACCTTGTCCATTCTCTGGAGTTGGTGTCAGGGCATTAAAGATCAGGTTTTGTATACCAAGTGGAGATCCTAATGTTACTAGTGTATGCACATTCCATTGAGGGTTCGCACACAAAGCCTCATAAGCGACCACTGATCCAAGAGAATGACCAATAATAACTTTAGTATCTAAAGATACCTTATCAGTAACACGTTGCAAGATTTTATGTTTTAGCTCTTTGTCGTGTAGGTAGTGCCGTACTTGCTTCAAGCCAAAGATTAAGGCTTTTTCTGGACCCCAAGCTTTAAAGTACTTTGATTTTGAAAGTTGTTTCAGAGCGCGTTGTAAAACTGCAGATGTACCTCCCCGTCCTTGAAAGTCAGGATCTTGAATTCCACTATCTTCTCCAAGTTCGTTTTCCCCACTTCGATTTGCTGCTGATAGTTCCGCCGCCTCACGCCACCATCTCAGAAGTAATTCTTGCTCCCACCCTTCTTTTATATCCTCTGAACTTAGTGGTGGAACATATGCGGGCGGGGGCGAAAGCCCTTATGGATTTCTGCGATGACGCTTCCGTCGAAGCTGCCGGAAATGGTATGACGCCGGAGATACTGAACGAACTGTTGCAGTCCTAGCAGGGGTTTTTGTTGCGCGTCATCTTCGATACTAATGTGCTCGTAAGCAGGCTGCTTGCGGCAAAGGAATCGCCTCCCGCGCGGGCGGTGCGTTTGATCGTGGAAGGCGCAGGGGCGCATCTGTTTTCGGAGGCAACTTTTCAGGAGCTTGGCGATGTCCTAAGCCGTGCAAAATTCGATCCGTACCTCTCCCGTGAGAAACGCCTGCATTTCCTATCCGAAATGCGGGAATTGTCGGAGTTTGTGACCATTGACCGTACCTTCTCATTATGCCGTGATCCGCGTGATAACAAGTTCCTTGATCTAGCGGTCTGCGGCAATGCGAATTACCTGGTTACGGGGGATGAGGACTTACTGGATCTGCACCCGTTTGAAGGAGTTAGCATTCTCTCACCCGTTTCATTCCTCGCACAGCGATAGCCCCTGAACGTAATGCATACATGGGGCTGCCGTTACACATCCATTAATCCTCCCGCTAGGTAGTGGGTTGAAAGGAATCTGGCGACTTTGATGAGAGCGATCGCCTGTGAGTTTCAATAACCCTCCCGCTAAGTGGTGAGTTGAAAGATTTTGAGCGCTATGTTTTCCGCAATCACACTTTTGTAGTCCCATATCATAGTAGCGGTTTAATCTCATTTCTCAGGGAATTGAGTTAATTGGGTTAAAATTATTGTCATATAAAGATTCTTTGGGTTTAGTGTTGGCGGAAATTTGCGTTACGGATTAACTGAATTGGGTTACAGGGGAGTTTGATTCGTAGCGCACCAATTATTAGACTGCAAGGGAAATGACAACTATACATTGTAAAAAAACAACAGGCTGAGGGAATCATGTTCTATGAATACAGCACAAAGGATTTATGAGCTTGTAAAGGCAATGCCAGAAGAGCAGGCTAATGAGGTGCTTGATTTTGTGGAGTTGATCAAACACAAAGCAACTCTCAAAGTTGCGTCAGAGCAACTATCAACAATTCCGAAGGGAACGTTAACAGGATTACGAGGAATTG
>CAZZVG010000232.1:0-7793 GCA_964657295.1 Iningainema sp.
ACGGAAAAACAATCTTACCTTTTTGCGTTAACTTTAAACTTGAAGGATAGTGAGAAACTGAAAAAATATGGATGTACAGACGATCAAAGAACGAATTACTGTGATTCAAACTAAAAGAGAGTACCTACTTTCCTTGCTAGAACAGCCTAACCTTGGAACTTTGAGAGTAGATGTCAATCAGGCATTGGAAGAAATGGATGACTTAATTGATGAATTTAGACGCACCTTTCCGGGAACAGCAACTTATTAAGCCACAATAAGTAGTAAATTGTATAAAAATCACGTTGGTAGAATCAACTGACAGTTCTACCGACGTTAATATCTGATCGCATATCGCCTTAAATACGAAGCCTGACTTGTTTTATATTGTTTCAGAGATTTTTCCTCAGTCCAAAATTGTTTCTTATACGACTTGATTAGCTGCACGCTGTCCTAATTGCCTAACTAAAGCCACAAGTTCGGTTGTAGGTACATCTTTTTTGCAAAAAGCGTCCATGCTGCCCATATCCTTTGCTTCGTGTAATTTATTGTCTTCTACCGAAGAATAAGCTATGATCTGGGCATTTGGAGCAATTGTTTTAATTTGACCTGATGCACTCCAACCATCCATAAGAGGCATGTGTAAATCTAGAACAATGACATCAGGGTGACAGCGTTGAACCATTTCTATCGCTTCCCGACCATTACTCGCGGATCCCACTACTTGAATATTTTCTTGACTGGAAAAAGCTAACCGTAGAGTTAAACGAGTTAGTTCATGATCGTCAACAACCAAGACGCGTAATGTAGAAGGTTCACAGGATAGCATTAACATCCTAGTAAATAAAAAGAACTTGTACAATAACCTTTATAATCTATATAAGGGTCTCAGTTCACTCTATCTAATGGTTGAATAACTTATATATACCTGGGAAAAAATTATTAAAAAAGTTCAAATAATTATAAATTTTTCCGGAAGACTAAACTTGTAAGAATTTTTAGCCGTTACTATCAGCAGATACTTTAGAAGTAGCAGAAAAAACATTCACCCTCCCACGCCTAGAAAGCATGGGATTCTTGAAGACTAAGCTAAGTAAAAAACTAGCGAACTCATTTAATTTGAGGCAATGCTATTTGAACCTGACACCATAGACATCAGTGTTTTTTGTGAACTAGCTTCAGGAGCATCATCACGTAGACGCCGTTGGATATAACTACCATCGGGTTGTAACTCCCAAGCTTGGCGGTTGTCTGCCAGCATAATTCCCAAAATTTCTTGCAAGTCCTTAGCAATGTCAGGATCTTGCACTGGGGTAATGACTTCTACTCGGCGATCTAAGTTGCGAGGCATCAAGTCGGCACTACCAATATAAATTTCCTCTTGTGCATTATTATAAAAGTAATAGATGCGGGAATGTTCCAAGAAGCGACCGACAATGCTGATAATGCGGATGTTGTCACTAATATCTTTTAGTCCAGGACGCAAACAGCAAACACCCCGCACAATTAAGTCGATTTGTACTCCGGCACGGGAAGCTTCATATAAAGTTTCAATAATTTTCGGATCTACCAAGGCATTCATTTTGGCAACAATACGCCCGTTCAATCCATTTTGAACATTTTCTATTTCACGACGAATGAATGCTACAAAGCGCTCCCGCATATTCACGGGTGCAACCAGTAGTTGCCGATAAGACTTTTGTCGGGAGTATCCTGTCAAAAAATTAAACACATCTGTCACATCTGTTCCCAATTCTTGACGGCAACTAAATAATCCTAAGTCCGTGTAAATATGTGCGGTTTTTGGATTGTAATTACCAGTGCCAATATGTACGTAGCGCCGAATTTGTTCTTGTTCACGCCGCACAACTAAGACAATTTTGCTGTGTGTTTTTAGACCGGCCAAACCGTAAACGACGTGAACTCCGACACTTTCCAGACGCCTTGCCCAGTAAATATTATTCTCTTCATCAAATCGTGCTTTTAGTTCAACTAAAACCGATACCTGTTTGCCATTTTCAGCTGCAGTCATTAAAGCATTAACGATAGGCGAGTCTCCAGAAGTTCGGTAAAGCGTCATCTTAATTGCCAGTACATGAGGATCATGGGCGGCATGGGTAATAAAGCGCAGTACGGAAGCCGAAAAAGATTGGTAGGGATGGTGTACGAGTAAATCCCGCTCCCGAATGATGGCAAAAAAGTCTTTTCCTTCTTCTAACTCCCGTACACTCGGGTTTAAAATCGGCTCCCTAATCCTTTGCAAGCGGGGAGGAACGACAGACTGCCAAGGCGGATCTTTAAGTTCGGGTAGGGGTAATGCTATAAAGTACATTAAATCTCCCAATCCCAAAAGACCTTCTACTTCATAAACATCGCTTTCTCCTAAATCCAAGTCTTCCAAAAGTCGGCTACGTATGACTTCTGGGGTTTGTGCTTGAATTTCCAACCGAACCGGAGTTCCACCTACACGACGTTTTCGCAGTTCCTGTTCGATCGCCAACAGTAAGTCATCAGCTTCATCTCCTTCTAAAGTGAAGTCATTATTACGGGTAATGCGAAAGAGATGATACTCCTGAATAGTCATTCCAGGAAATAGGGACTCCAAATTATGAGCAATTGCCTGTTCCAAAGGTATACCTGTCCAGTGGGCGGGCTTGTCATGATGGTGAATTCCCAATTCTGGTGGTAAGGGTAAAAATCGCGGCAGAACTTTCGGAACTTTGACTCTAGCAAACAATTCTTCTTCGGTTTCGGGATTTTTGACCACAACTGCCAGATTTAAGCTGAGATTGGAAATGTAGGGAAAAGGATGGCTCGGATCAACAGCCAGGGGAGTTAGAACTGGAAAAATCTGTTCGTCAAAATAGCCGTCTAAGTAATTCCGTTGTTTTTCATTCAAATCAATGTAGTTGAGGATATGGATGCCATGATTTACCAGTTGCGATCGCAGAACTTCCTCAAAATGTTGATGCTCTTGGGCTACTAAGGGACGCAAGGAAAAGCTAATATCATCTAGCTGTTGTTGTGGCGTGCGACCATCGAAAGTGAAATAGCTGACTTTCGCCTCTACCTGTTGTTTTAATGCCGCAACCCTTACCATGAAGAACTCATCTAAGTTAGAACTAAAAATTGCCAAAAACTTAAGGCGTTCTAGAAGGGGGGTTCGCGAGTCACAAGCTTCATGCAACACTCTGCTATTAAACTCCAACCAGCTTAACTCTCGATTGAGATAGTACTGTGGATCAGAAAGATTTATTGAATTGGCGGTCTTCTTGGATTTTGGCATGATGACCAAACGACAGGTAATGCCCGTACAACTGGAATAGGCTACTTTACATAGTAGATTAAATCACGCGATCGCTATACAACAGAACTTGACCTTAGTAAGTGGTAATCTATCGCACTATCAGCGTATTTAAGCACTGAGTTACAGCCTGAAGCTGGATAATTGGCGAATTTGATTCGTTCAAAATAAGCATAAATTACGAAGCCGCATCAAAAATCTGCTGTGCGGTAAGGTTTAGTTGGGGGAAGGTTGGGGAGACAATTGGGGTATTGCCCCGGAACAATGTTCTTACATATTCCCCATCCACAAGCTCACACACAAAAAGAGCGGCTTGTTTAGGATTGCCGATAAAATCACGTCCGCCCAACGCTGCATAATCAGTTATCCAATATTCGGGAATGCCCATCTCTTCATAATCAGCAAATTTTTTGTGGTAGTCATCGCGCCAGTTTGTTGAGACAACTTCAATTACTAAAGGAATTGACGCTCCTTGGGTAACAGTTGACTCTTTTTCCCACAAGGGTTCATTGGGGAGATTCTCAGAATTTACCAGCAAAATATCTGGGAAGTATCCGGAATCTTTTTCAAGCGGTTTAACTAATGCAGTTTTGGGAAGTAAATAGGGAACTCCCAAACTCCTAACTTGTACAGCTAGCTCTAGGGTTAAAAAACTTGTAACCTTTTCGTGTTTCCCCGTCGGTTGCGACATTTCAACAATCACTCCATCATGTAGCTCGTATCGCTTACCGTCGTTGGGGAGCCACTCGATGAATTCTTCATAGGTTACGAGTTTAGGAAAGGTTTGGGTCATAGTTAACGCTTCCATATATATTTGAATTTACCAGCTCTTAGGCATGTGGTTCAAGCGAAGTCCATCTATTCCATGTTGCTCGTAGGCTTGCTTCCAACCTGTTATGGACCCTCGTGATACATATGTTTCAAGCAACTCGTCGCCGTCTCGCCTTGTGGTACACAGCAGTCACAGCCGTACTATTACTCCTCTTCGCAAGTGGTGTTTATTTATACTTTCACAGTACATTAATTGAACGGATTGACGATACCTTAAATCATGTGGTGGAAGTCGTGGAGCGATCGCTCGTGATTGAGCGCGTTAACTCGGAACTGGGTGAATACCGTATTAATGTAGAAGCCAGTTTTCACAACAATGCCGAGACAGTAGAAGACGATCGCATCGACTTAGAGTGGTTTAGTCCTACTGGTGAATTACTTTGGTCAACTTTCGCTCAACCCTTAAATATTCCGCTGCACCCCAACCGCGCAGGTGAAACTGTCAAAGTTGTTTGGGGAGTAGGAGAACCCCGGCAGGCAAAGGAAGAAAAATTACTGACCCTATCTCCCTCATCAGCCCAAAGCCATTTGCTTCCAGTCAGCGAAGCGCGAGAGCGCATAGGCTCCTCCCCACTCCTATTGCGACAACTAACAGAACGAATGCAAATTGGGCGACAGGTACTGGGATATCTACGTGTCAGCCATCCTTGGTTTGAAGTGACAAAACCCAGTCGGAGGTTGATGTTGGATTTAGCACTGGGGACTGGGTTGATGGTCGTTTCTGTTGCCGCCAGTGGTTGGTTTCTTTCGGGTAAAGCAATGGAACCAGTGCATGAGTCTTATCAACGCCTTAAACAGTTTACAGCTGATGCTTCTCACGAATTAAGAAATCCCATTACATTGATTCAAACTAATGTGCAAGTTGCCCTTGCCGATCTTGATTGGAGAGAGGCAGAAGGTTCTACACATTTACACTATCAACAACAATTAAAAGTTATCGAACGGCTGACGCAACGCCTTGGGAAATTAGTTAACGATTTACTGTTTCTAGCGCGGCAAGATAGTGGGATCGGCAGATATTCTTTTTCACCTTGTCCAATGGATGCTTTACTGATGGACGTAGTTGAAGAACAACAACTGTTAGCTGCGGAAAAAGGACTTACCCTTTCTCTAAACTTGATCGATCCTCCGGCTTCAGAAACTAGCTTGGAATTGGTTGACAATTGGTTCACACTTGTTGGTCATTGGGATCAACTGGTGCAGCTGTTCACAAATTTGATTGGCAACGCCTTGCAATACACTCCACCGTCCGGACGGGTAAATGTGGAATTGGCACGTATAGAACTGACAAATCGTGTTTCTGGATTACGTTACAGCACGAATCAGTTACAGATTAAGGTGAGTGATACTGGCATCGGTATTCCGGCAGAGGCAATACCGCGCGTATTTGACCGCTTTTATCGAGTTGATCCGGCACGTTCTCATACAGCTAGGAACACGATGCCTGAAAGTTCCATCGGTTCGGGATTGGGGCTGGCGATCGCCCAAGCTATTGTCGAAAACCACCAAGGTCAAATTCAAGTTGAAAGTACTCAGGATATTGGCACCACTATAACTGTCACTTTACCAATCACTCTTGAGTCTTAATTTAATACTTCAAAATTGTTTCCTGTGATAGATACAATCAAGTTACTAAAAAACATAATTTAGATAATCATGAGCTATTAGCAATTAGCTAAATCGCATTTATAAAAACATCCGCAGAGGGTCAAATGCCAATTTCCATAAGAAAAGATGTTACCTACAGTTTACTGAAAAAAATAGCCGAAACTGGGCAGGGAACGCAAGACATTAATTACTCTGGAATCAAGTTAGGAGAGCAAAAATTAACAGAAGCAGATTTGTTAGGCCATCTAGATTACCTGAATCAATATCACTACATCAATGCTGAATTTACAGGTGATGGTCATCCAAAAAAAGCGGAATTGACGGATGAAGGGCGTAAATTGTTAGAAAAGTTTGAAGCAGCTCCGAAAACCAAGGAGGAGGCATCATCTGTAGTGATCGCACCAAAAGATCTGCCCTTTTTGGATAAAGTCATGGTATTGGCGAATTTTGCGGATGTCTTTGATGCTCGAGACATAACTGAAATCGTATTTCGGGTGATGCGCGATGTGATGACGACAGAAGCTGCCGAAAGAGTTGAGCAAGAACTGCATAAAGAAGCATTGCCTACAAATGATAAAGCTTTGCAAATGGAAATTTCCGACTTATGGCACGACACAAATCCCATCGTCGGATTCCTGAGTAAGGTGCGTCCACCTTGGAAAGGCCCTGGTATCTTTAATATCGACTCGGATCGCTTTTTATTTCGAGTGGCTAACGAAGGTGGATTGCCGCCAAATATAGATCGCGAACAGGCAGTCAAAGCAGTGTTTGCTGCTACCAAAGATGAATTATCGCCTGAGAGAATTCAGGAAATTGCTAGTTGGTTGCCCGATCATGTGCGTCACCTCTGGGATGAAGCGAAATCAAGTTAGGAGACAGGAATTATCCCCTTCCTCTGAATGGTTGCTTGATTTCCGCCGCGTTGTAGTAGATAACAAAACCTAACGTTGTTAGTTTGTAGTTGCGCTCTCTGTCTATAGAGAGAGTAACTACAAAAAATAATCCTGGAGAAAATTCTCTGTACTTAGAAGAGACGAGAATTTGCCTCACACTTTAGTCTGAAAAAATTCATGTCTAGAGTAAGAGACAAAAAGGCTCAATAATTGTTATCCTAATAATTGCATAAACCCAATAGTCAGACATATTTCTAAATAACAACAGCAACAGTTAGCAGCGGTCTTATTTTTCTTAAGAAGAAACAAATTCTGTTGCCATTATATAAAAACTATTTCTGAACGTCTTTCTAAGAATCACTTTTTGGAGAAAAAAATGAAGAAATCGCAAAGTTTACGGAAGCAGATGAAGTTGTTTGGCATTCTCTGTGGAGGGTTACTGCTTGGGTTGCCAGCTATTCCTATAGCAGCAAGAGCGCAACAACAGACGACTCCTAAAGTCAACCCTTGCCCAAGCATATTTTACGCAGAACCGCACAACAGTCAAGTCGGCGTTCCTCAAGGATGTCCGCCTAATGCTTACACCCGACAACAAATGAAGGCACAAGGACAGAGTTCTGACTCTAGTGTCCCGAATCCCTCAAATTCAAACCAAATGCAACCGGATACGGGAGGTGTCGTCCCCAGTGGTAATCAATCACAGTCTTCAAAATCCCGTCAGTCTTCAACAACAATAGATTCCGGAGACGGTACAAGTATTCAACAAACCCAAAGTTCTGTCATCCAAACCCAGCAGCAACCATCTGTGGCTATGGTAACGCCTACAGATGGTAGGGTAACAGTTAAATTAGTGAATAGAACAAACGCACCCGTATCATATCAAGCAATCGGTGATACAGCACCTCGAACGCTTCAAGGTAAGTCAGATGTAGTTTTAAGGGGTTTACGTATACCCGCAACAGTAACTTTCCACCGTAGAGATAGTGGACTGCTCATGGTTACACCACAGAGTGGCTCCAATCAACAAGGAATGTTGCAACTGACACTTCAAGAAACAACAGACTTAGGAATGGATAGAAGTGCTTTAAGGATTGAAAAAAGCGGGGCTGTTTTCTTGAATTAATGAGTCTATCAAATCCGGGTAAGTAGGTTGGCACAAATAAATCAAGGCTCGTAGT
>CAZZVG010000233.1:0-7764 GCA_964657295.1 Iningainema sp.
GGGGTTAAGCGCAGCAACGGATACATCAAAGCGAACCTGATCGTTCCCCTTACCAGTACAGCCGTGGGCGATCGCATCAGCACCATATTTTTCTGCTGTTTCTACTAACACCTTAGCAATCAAGGGACGAGCCAGGGAAGTTCCTAAAGGATAGCGATTTTCGTAAAGAGCATTTGCCTGAATTGCCCTGAAAGCATAATCTTTCACAAAACTCAGTTTGACATCTGCAACGATTGATTCACTTGCTCCCGATTTGAGAGCTTTCTCTCTGATTGGCTCTAATTCATCCCCCTGTCCTAAATCGGCTGCTAGCGCAATCACTTCTTCTACACCCCACTCCTGTTTGAGATAAGGAATACATACAGAAGTATCTACTCCGCCAGAATATGCCAGAACCACTTTTTTTGCGCGAGCCATTCGTTTCTCCAGTTAGCCTAACCAAATAATGAGTTCCTATTATCGTGTATATTTTCTTAATTAATCTATTTTATGAACTTTTATAAAGCTAATCACCAAATTATGCCAGTATATGCACTTATAAAGATACTTTACAAATCTCCATCTGTACTGAGAGTCTATAAATTCATCATAAATCTAGTGGAATCACATTTATTTTAGTCATTTACATAAGTCATATTACCACCATAGGATACATAAGTATACGTATTACTCCTTACAGATAGTATCACTAGGTTCAATAATGCTTTATTCACGTCTCAGATGGATCGTTCCAGCCGCCCTTACCTTGATTACTTTTGCAGCTAGTATAAAAAGTGCCATAGCACAGACACCTTATAATTTTAGTGCTACATACGATACAACAGTCACAATTGTTCCCACCGATACTCCAAATATTGTGAGAGCAACGATCACAGGGGAATCGAAAGATGCTCCTTACGGTTTAACATCCTTTATCAGCGATGATTACGGTTTGACGAATACCGATAGCGTTACAAACATCACTAAAACTACTTTTAACTCAGATCCAACCGCATTTGGCTTAGTAGGCCAACAAGCATTTTCTGATAGGTATTACGGTGGTGCGAATGAGTTATTTGGCAAAGCGAGTGACACTGCTGAAATTAACCCAATAGCTGGCACAATTCAGGGTGGTGGTACTATAACTATCTTCAATGGTACAGGCATATTCCAGAATACTACAGGTCAAATAACTTTTACCGAAGCAGATCAACTTACAGATCCAACCGCCCCCGCTAAAGGGCAGGCTATACTGAAATTCTCCTTACAAGCTCCCCAGAAAGTCCCTGAAGCAACACCTAACATCGCGTTCATTGGTATGGGTATGGTGGGATCTTTTGTGTGGCTTAAACATCGTCGTCAAGCAACTTCAGGTTGATCACAACTTTTGTAGAGTTTGGAAATTGGGAAGAATTTCTTACCAATTCTTCCCACTCCCACATTCAGGAACAGTGTTAGTGTTACCGATGTCCTATCCTGAAGATAGGCAATACTGTTGTGGGTGAGAGTGTGTTTTTTAGCATTGTTATTCCGACTTACAATCGCAAGCCAATTTTAGAAAAATGCCTCCTCGCCTTGGAAATGCAGTCCGTACAAGGCTATGAGGTTGTTTTGGTAGATGATGGTTCGACTGATGGCACATTGGAATGGTTAGAGGAAAATAAAACAGAGTTTCCTCATGTGCGAGTCTTTAATCAAAATCATAATGGACCAGCAATAGCACGGAATTTGGGAGTTGAACAAGCACTAGGCGACACAATTATTTTTATTGATAGCGATTTAGTCGTCACGGAGAATTTTCTGCAAGCTCATACTGCGGCATTGCAGCAAGGACAAAAGAAGTTGGGGAGCGATCGCTTCTTTACCTACGGTGCAGTTATTAATACTTGCAATTTCGACAATCCCACATCAGAACCATATAAACTCACAGATTTTTCAGCCGCCTTTTTTGCCACAGGAAATGTTGCAATTCCCAAGCACTGGCTCAAGAAAGCTGGACTTTTTGACACCCGCTTTCAACTTTATGGCTGGGAAGATTTAGAACTAGGTATCAGACTCAAAAAACTAGGTTTACAGCTGATTAAATGTCCCGCAGCCGTTGGATATCACTGGCATCCACCTTTTAGCTTAGAGCAAATTCCCCACTTAATCGACAGAGAAATTCAACGCGGACGTATGGGAGTTGTGTTTTATCAAAAGCATCCTATATGGGAAGTGAAAATGATGATTCAAATGACTTTATTGCATCGCCTACTGTGGGGAATTCTCTCGCTTAATGGTATCCTAAATGAACGTACAATGGCTCCTCTTTTGCGCTGGCTGATTGATTTAGGTAAACCACAGCTAGCTTTAGAAATGGCTCGGATTTTCCTGAACTGGTATAACGTACAAGGAGTTTACGCAGCTTATGAAGAGATAAAATAGGTGCGGGTTGAATTCAGATTTACATCTCCTAACTCCTAACAGGAACTTCAATATAGAACTCAGTGCCCATGCCTGGTTTTGTTTTATAATTTAAAGTACCTTTATGCTTCTCAACAACAATTTGATAACTGATTGAGAGTCCTAATCCTGTCCCTTTTCCTGTAGGCTTGCTTGTAAAAAATGGATCGAATATCCGTTTTTGAATTGCTTCTGGAATTCCGGCTCCGTTATCAGCAATCTTTACTACAATGTAATTATGACGTAATTCAGTACGAATACAAATGAGTCCTTTAGTCTTTGCGACTAGTGGCGACTGACTGTTGAATAAAGACTCTTCTATAGCGTCAATAGAATTATTTAAAATATTCATAAAAACTTGATTCATCTGTGCAGCATAACATTCTACATATGGAAGCTTACCGTACTTTTTAATAATTTGAATTTCCGGACGTTGCGCTGTATGCTTAATTCGATGCTGCAAAATTAACAAAGTGTTATCAATACCTTCATGGATATTAACAGATTTCTTTTCGGCTTCATCTAATCGAGAGAAATTGCGTAAAGATAGAACAATTTTCTGGATACGCTCAGTACCCATTTGCATGGAAGATAATGCGTTGGGCAAATCTTCAGCCAAAAAATTCACATCTATTGCTTTAGCTTGATGTTGAATTTCCGCATTTGGATTGCAATCATGCTGTTGGTAAAGAGAGAGCAGGTTAAGGAGGTCTTTCACATAAGTGCTGACATAATTGAGATTAGCGTCGATAAAGTTGACAGGATTATTTATTTCATGGGCTATACCAGCAATTAGTTGACCAAGACTCGACATTTTTTCACTTTGAATAAGTTGGACTTGAGTATGTCGCAGTTTCTTCAAAATTTGAGTTAACTGTTGATTGGTTCTCTGTAGAACCTGTTCTGCCTCCAACTGATATTTTAATCTAGCTAAATTAATTCGTAGTTCCATTTGGCTGATGACTTGACGACTCAGCGCTTGCAATGCTGCAATCTTTTTTGGACTGAGAACTCGTGGTACAAGGTCGATTGCACATAAGGTACCGAGTGTAAACCCATCAGGTGTGACAAGGGGTGCGCCTGCATAAAATCGAATATTGGGAGGGGATGTGACTAACAGGTTAGTAGCAAAGCGCTCATCTTCTAAAGCATTAGGCACAATCATCACCTTGTCGGATTGAGATAAAGCATGAGCGCAGAACGCCAATTCTCTGGCAGTTTCTGTTGCTTCCAAACCAACTCTTGACTTAAACCATTGACGATCAGTATCGACTAAACTGATTAAGGCAATCGGGGTGCCACAAACATAGGCTGCCAAAGCAGTTAAATCATCGAATGCTTGTTCGGCATCTGTATCAAGAATTTGGTATTGCTGGAGTTTTTTAAGCCGCTCTTGCTCATTTAGAGGTAGTGGTGGTTGTTGCATTGCCAGTATGAATACTTTTGATCTAAAATCACGCCACATCGCTCAACTTTGGGAACCAAAGCACTTCTTGTAGCTCCAAAATCGATGCATCCTCAAGCCTCCAGATTCATCCGTGGGGTCAATCCAAAATCCCAAATCGATTGACTCCTGAGTTCTAAATTTTTATGTTATCATATTGAATCTTTATTACCTAAACATAAAGGTTACTGTAATTTATTTGAAATAAAAAACAGCATAAATACGTAATTTCGGGTTTTGGCAAGCCCATATTTTCTGTGATATACTAAAAGAGTTGTCTAAACTCGCACATTCAGGAATTCGGGTGTTTCTGGTTTTGGAAATACACCTGGATGGAGGTTTAACCCGAATAGGAGAGAAAAATATGCCAGTTGTTTCATTGGCTCAGATGATGGAGTCGGGAGTTCACTTTGGGCATCAAACCCGCAGGTGGAACCCAAAAATGTCCCCCTATATTTACACTTCCCGTAACGGAGTACACATCATTGACTTGGTGCAGACAGCCCAGTTAATGGAAGAAGCATATAGTTATATGCGAAGCCAGGCAGAAGCAGGCAAGAAATTTCTGTTTGTTGGTACTAAGAGGCAAGCAGCAGGAATCATTGCCCAAGAAGCGGCACGTTGTGGCTCCCACTACATCAACCAACGCTGGTTGGGAGGAATGTTGACTAACTGGGCCACCATAAAAACTCGCGCAGACAGACTCAAAGACTTGGAACGTCGGGAAGAAACAGGCGCTTTAGATTTATTGCCGAAAAAAGAAGCGTCAATGCTGCGTCGGGAAATGGTAAAGCTTCAGAAATACTTAGGCGGTATCAAAACTATGCGGAAAGTTCCTGACATAGTGGTGATTGTAGACCAGCGCCGCGAGTATAATGCAGTCCAGGAATGTCAGAAACTAGCAATTCCGATTGTATCTATGTTAGATACAAATTGTGACCCAGATGTGGTGGATATTCCCATCCCAGCAAACGATGACGCCATCCGCTCGATTAAGTTGATCGTAGGCAAATTGGCTGATGCCATTTACGAAGGTCGTCACGGTCAACTAGATTCAGAAGAAGAATACGATTACGACGAAGCTGGTGAGGAAGAATACGAAGACGAGGAAAGCGAGTATAGTGACTCACTGATTCCCGATGACGAAGAGGAAGAATAATTAGCTGTTAGCTGTTAGCTAACAGCTAACAGCTAATTTCTGTCGGTTTTTACCCAGCCCTGAGTAAGATAGAAATATTCAACACCTGAGAGTTATTAGAACTGTCAGTCAAGTAGGAATCGAGACAATATGGCGGAAATACCTGCAAAATTCGTCCAAGAGCTACGCCAACAAACTGGCGCTGGCATGATGGACTGCAAAAAGGCGCTGAAAGAAACCGAAGGCGACATGGAAAAAGCCATCGAATGGCTGCGACAAAAGGGCATAGCGAGAGCCGATAAGGGAGCAGGACGTGTTGCTGCTGAAGGTCTGGTAGACAGCTATGTTCAACCGGAAGGTCGGGTTGGCGTGCTAGCAGAAGTTAACTGCCAAACTGATTTTGTCGCTCGTAACGATGCTTTTAAGAGCCTAGTTCATAATATAGCCAATCAAGCAGCCACAGTTGACAGTGTTGAGTCTTTAATGACTCAACCATATATTGAAGATAACAGTCTCACTGTAGATCAGTTCATCAAGCAAACAATCGCTCATCTTGGTGAAAATATCCAGCTACGTCGCTTTACCAAATTTGAGCCAGCAGAAGGCACGCAAGGAATTGTGGATAGCTACATTCACACAGGTGGTAGAGTTGGTGTGATGGTGGAACTGGACTGCAAGAGTGATGCGGTAGCAGGTCGTGAAGAGTTCAAAACTCTAGCACGGAACATTGCTATGCAAGTTGCAGCTTGCCCAAATGTAGAGTATGTCAACGTAGATGAAATACCCGCCGAACTAGTACAAAAGGAAAAGGATATTGAGATGGGGCGGGATGACTTGGGTAATAAGCCACAGAACATCAAAGAAAAGATTGTTCAAGGGCGAATTGAGAAACGCTTAAAAGAAATGACTCTGCTCGATCAGCCATATATCCGCGATCAAAGTATTTCCGTGGAAGATATGATTAAGCAGAATATTTCTGAACTGGGCGAAAACATTCAAGTCCGTCGCTTTGTCCGCTTTATCCTCGGCGAAGGTATTGAAAAGCAACAACTAAGCTTTAGTGAGGAAGTCGCCGCACAAATCGGCGGCAAGTAAGAGCGGGGGAGCTTTGAGGAGCAGGGGGAGAATAATGACTCTCTTGCCTCCTGTACGGGCGGGTTTAACTTGACGATCGCATTTACTCACAAGTTATCTGAATTAAACCCGCCGCGACTCCCCATTCCCTGTTGAAGAATTGCGTACATTTGTACCATTAATAGGTTAAGATGAGCAATAAACAAAAGATATGGCCAGAGGACTCGAGAGAATTGAGCGAGACATAGTAGCCCTAGAAGAGGCGGTAAGAGCCATCGCACTGGAAATCCAAGGCGCGTATGCTAGTTATTTAACGACTTTAGGGCAAGCGGTACGGCAGCAGTTAATTTTGGCTAGCTATCACCTGTGTACCCAAGGGTATCCAGAAAAATTCATCAGTTTATCCTTAAATAAGCGGCAGCAATTGCAACAAGGACTGCGAAAAATAGCTCAACAAGGAGCAGAACAGTTACTAGCTCAGATAAAAAGTAATGAGGAAGGACTTGAAGAACAGGAAAGCTTCATTGCTTCGGTTCCCGCAGTCGATCCACATGCAATGGAGACAGCTGTTACAGTTCCCCCACTTGTGGTAAAAACTGCGAATTTTGAAGAAAATCAAAGCAGTCCCCAACAGCTTGTAGAACCATCTTTTTCGGAAATCTCTCCGACAGCAATGGTTCCTCCTCGCGAGGATTTCTCTCCTCCTGTAACAATGGTTCCTCCGCCTTTATTTGCTTCTACAGAACAGTTTCAAACCGAAGAGTCCGCACCGGAAAGTATTCAGCCAGCCGAGAAGGGTGTGGGAAATGGGGAGAACGATTCGCCAGGCTATAGCCGCAATGGCTTCAAAATCCCACATCCCCAACCCCTTGATACCTCTAAACCGATTGAAGTCGTAAAATGGCAACGCCATTTAGAAATGACAACGCAACAGACGCTGAAAACAGTTTCCAGTCAGGCTAATTTTCTATTACAAAACGCAGGGATTCTATCAAAAAAAATACCGGAACCGATTTTAGAAGCAGCTACAGCCATATCAGAAGCATCTGCCGAGATGGTGCCTGGACCCCCCAATCTATTAAACTTAGTTATTGAAATTGAAACAGGGCCGCACGACTCCACTCCCACAAGGATAGTAGCTATTAACCTCCGACTTGGCGAGATTGAATTTGCCGATTCAGTACTTTCATCCAAACGCAAGCAAATTCGCCAGATCTTAGTTCAGCTCAACAAGCTTGGACTAGAGTATCAAAAAAGACAGCAGGAAAGGTCAATTGCTCAAGCTGAAGCCGCATGGCGTGCTAGTTGGTTTGATGAATAGTCAATTGACAATTGTCTTTTGTCCTTTGTTTTTTGTTAAAAACTATTTGCTTTGCCAAATGCCCAATGACTAATGATAAACCAGATTGGTTACGATTGCAGAAAGCTTTGGCAGTAGAGGCAGAACAAGGCTTTACAAATCTGGTAGGCAAACAACACCGCTTCAGTGAGTTTCTTACCTTGACTTTAGGCAAATTTCCCACTACTTTGCCAAGCGTTGAACGCCGTCGGTGGCAAGAACTGGCGGCTCAATATGCTAGCTATCAAAATCTGGAGTTGGAAGACAGACAACATTTAATCGCTCAAACTCGTTCTTATTTGCATCAACTACAACAAGCAACTGAGAGAGAAGAAGAGGGAGAGAGGG
>CAZZVG010000234.1:0-7747 GCA_964657295.1 Iningainema sp.
ATTAGCAGAGTTGGCGATCGCTCTTCATAAGGTGATGAATGCTACTTTTGGCTTACACGTGAGGTCAGTGCAACTACGAACCAATGATGATTGATTTTTTCGAGCTAGTTAATTTTATCAAAAAAGGAAAAATCTCAACCAACTTTAATACTATACTAATAACTTGATCATTGTTTTATCAAACACCTATGAGTAGGTTAGTTGTTTTAAGCTTGGGTCAGGGAAACCTAGGTGATGGGTTTGCCGCTGTTACAGCACAGATCGCAGAAGCAGACAACCCCTACCGGATGAAATTTACTGCTAGTTTACCAGCCGCACCAAAAATTCCCGAACTTTACCGAAATTGGCAGTTGCTTTATTCTGCTTTCAATCAACGTCTGAGTTGCCGTCATGACAGCGAAATAGAAGATCAATTTGAAATTGAAGAAGCTTATATAACTAATATTTCTCAAGTTGATCTCACCAATTTATCTCAGACGTTATCAAAAAGGATAAATACATGGCTTAACTCAGTAAAATTTCGCAAAATTGACCAGCAATTACGTACACAATTAAAACCATCGGAAGAAATTCGCTTCATTATTGAAACTGACGACAATTTACTACGACGACTTCCTTGGCATCTGTGGAATTTCTTTGAGGATTACCCAAGAGCGGAAGTTGCCTTAAGTCCTGCAGAGTATCAAAACAGGAATAAAATTCTCTTAGATAATCAGAAAGGCCAAGTTAAAATTTTAGCGATTTTTGGAAATAGTAAAGAAATTGATATTAGTCGGGATCGGAAATTTTTAGATAAATTATCAACTCAAGCAGAAATTAAATTTTTATTAGAGCCAAATATAAGTGATTTAAATGACCAGATTTGGCAACAAGGTTGGGATATTCTCTTTTTTGCCGGTCATAGTTCTAGTAAACATAAAGGGCGGCTGCAAATCAATCCAAGAGACACGATTACTCTTGAGCAACTAAAGTATGCTCTCATACAAGCTATTAGTCGTGGGTTGAAGCTAGCAATTTTCAACTCCTGTGATGGTTTGGGGTTGGCACGGCAGCTACAGGATTTGCAGATTCCGCAAGTGATTGTCATGCGCGAACCTGTGCCTGATGTGGTAGCTCAAGAATTTTTAAAGTATTTTCTAGCAGAATTTTCATCTGGCAAGTCTTTATATACTGCAGTGCGTTCTGCACGAGAAAGACTGCAAGGACTAGAGAAAGAATATCCCTGCGCTACATGGCTACCAGTCATACTCCAGAATCCTGCCGAACCACCAATGTTTTGGCCACAGGAGAATGTTCAAAGTAGCGCCGCACCAAAAATAACACTGCCAAGACAAAATCCTGTAGACTTTTCTGTGAATGCCAAGCAGGATATTTCGCCGCGCTTCCCTAGTGGTTCAGTCCCGATTGACTCTCCTTTTTACATCGAAAACTCTGCGATCGCCGCACAGGTTAATACAGAAATCAGTAAACCAGGAGCCTTAATTCGGATTAAAGCCCCCAGAGAAATGGGCAAAACCTCCTTGCTGCTGAGGGTTATGGACTATGCCGATCGCATCGGCTACCGCACAGTTACCCTGAACTTGGAGCAAATTGACCAAGCAATATTGAGCGATTTGAAGCGATTTTTGCGCTGGCTGTGTGCCGATGTCTCGCGTCAGCTGCAGTTGGAACCAAAACTCGATGAGTATTGGGATGAGGATATCGGCAGCAAAGTGAGTTGCTCCCTCTACTTGGGCAGTTATGTACTTAAGCAAATTGACTCGCCTGTGGTTTTGGCGTTGGACGAGGTGAACTTGATTTTTGAGCATCCTGAAGTGGCAAAAGAAATTTTACCTCTGTTGCGTTCTTGGTACGAAGAAGGCAAAAGACTGCCAATCTGGCAAAAGCTGCGCCTGATTGTGGTTCACTCGACGGAAATTTATGTTCCCCTGCAACTTCATCAGTCCCCTTTCAATGTGGGACTACCGATTCAGTTAACTGGTTTCAGTTTAGACCAAGTGCAGCAGTTGGCACAGCGCTATGGGATCAATTGGACGGACGGCGAGGAAGCAAGACTTTTGATGGAGATGGTTGGAGGACATCCAGGACTGGTACATTTAGCACTCTATCATCTCGGTCGTGGGGATCGCACTCTGGCACAACTGCTGGAAACTGCCCCAACATCCTCTGGAATTTATTCCCATTACTTGCAGCGTCATTGGGTAACTTTGCAAGAACAGCCGGAATTGGCGATCGCTCTTGACAAGGTGATAAATGCGACTGAACCTGTGCCGTTGGAACCAATTCTGGCTTACAAGTTAAGCAGTATGGGGCTGATTAAGTTACAGCACAATCAAGCGACACTTAGTTGTCAGTTATATCGGCAGTATTTTCAGTCGTAGTTCCTCCCTGCGGTGGGACAAGGAGTGGTTGAAAAAAAAATGATACTAAGTAAGTAGTTGGTGCTATTGTAATCATTTGTAATCATTTAAAGGGTTGATTAAGGACAGCGATCGCCATAGGATACAAAGAAGAACTAGATTAACCAGAATCCCTGTTAAAAGCTATTTTCAGTAGTTGTCTTCTCTAAATGTAGTCAGGTTATGAGAGGGTAGAAATTAAGATTTTTCAGTACTGGGGGTTGATAAAATTTATCAGATACTAGTGATCAAGCTGCTTCAATGAAAATAAGTCGCGGTAGTTTATCAAAGAACCAAAACCATGCTCAAGAAACCGCATTTCAAACCCTGTTACTCAGTTGAAGCCATAGAACCAGACAAGGTATTTCTCTTCTCTGAGAAAGAAATATCTTGGTTGAGCGATCGCCTCTTTTACCGCTTAGCTTCTTTAATCGATGGTCATCATAACGTTGACGAGATTATTGAAGTCATTCAACTGGAACTACTGGAAGACCAAAAATATTTTCAGGGAACTACCTCCTTTTTCCAGAATGTTCTTGATGTCAGTATCAAAGTTCAATACGCTCTACTCCAAATGGAACAACAGGGCTATATTGTTGAACAAGATGACTCATTGCCATCGCACTTAGCTATCGTCTGCGATCATCTCAACATTACTCCCATCACAGCTCATCAACGATTACAATCAACTAAAGTGGCAGTAAAAGCCTTAGGTTCCCTTCACACTGGGGACTTCATTGCCATCCTTAAATCTCTCCACGTTCAAGTTGCCGATGAAGGAAACCTTACAGTAGTCTTGACCGACGACTACCTCCACCCAGAGCTAGATGAGTTCAATCAACAAGCGTTACAGTCCCAATCTCCCTGGATGCTAGTCAATCCCTTGGGAATAATGGTTTGGATAGGACCCCTATTTCATTCCAACAAAACCGCTTGTTGGGAATGTTTAGCACGCCGCTTACGAGATAACAGACCGATTGAAGGGTTTATCCAGAGGCATAAGGACATTTCCACCCCTTTATCCCCTCCTCTAGGGTTCCTAGCATCTACGGTGCAAACCGCCCTAGGAATGACAGCCACAGAAGTCTTTAAGTGGATTGTCCAAGAGGAAAATAAACGATTAGCAGGAACTTTGGTGACCTATGATACCCTCACTCTCCAAACCCAAGACCATGTTCTAGTTAAACGTCCCCAATGTCCTAGCTGTGGAGAGATGATCGATGGGTTGACGAAGAAACCCCTACCCGTTGTTCTAGGACACTGCAAGAAAACCTTTACCGCAGATGGAGGACACCGTTGTTGCTCACCTCAAGAAACCCTCAGAAAATATCAACATCACATTAGCCCCATTACTGGTGTTGTCCGAGAACTGAGCAAGATACCAGGGAATGGGTTAATCCATACCTATGTTGCTAAGCACCATTTTCTCAGCATCTTCGACGATTTAAGTAGCTTACGCCAAAATCTTGAGGGCAGAAGTGCAGGAAAAGGCAGAACCGACCTCCAAGCCAGGGCGAGTGGTTTGTGTGAAGCGATTGAGCGATATTCCGGGGTATTTCAGGGGGATGAAATCAGAAAAAAAGGCAGTTACTACAAATTGAGAGACAAAGGGATTCATCCCAATGCCTGTATGAACTTTAGCCAACAACAATACCAGAATCGAGAACAATGGAATGCTCAGTGTCAGGGCTGGTCGTTTCAAAAAGTTCCAGAACCTTTCGATCTGGAAAGGGAAATCGACTGGACACCAGTTTGGTCCTTAACCCACCAGGAATTTAAATATCTGCCAACCGCTTACTGTTATTATGGCTATCTTCAATCCCACCAACCTGACTGTTGGGCTGACTCCAATGGGTGTGCAGCGGGTAATACTCTCGAAGAGGCTATTCTCCAAGGGTTTATGGAATTAGTGGAACGTGACTGTGTGGCGTTGTGGTGGTATAACCGTCTCAAGAAACCTCAGGTGGATTTAGAGAGTTTCGATGAACCGTATTTTCTAACCCTGAAACAATATTACCAAGCCCTAAAGCGGGAATTATGGGTGTTGGATATTACCAACGATCTAAATATTCCTACTTTTGCTGCCATGACTCGCAGAACAGATCGAGAGATAGAAGATATTGTGTTGGGTTATGGAACCCATTTTGATCCCAAGATTGCCCTTAGTCGAGCCTTGACTGAGGTTAACCAAATTCTGCCTAACGTTTTATCAGCTAAAGCCGATGGCAATACCCAATATCCCTCAGCAGCAGATCCGCTACCTCTAGAATGGTGGAAAACTGCGACTTTAGCTAATCAACCTTATCTAGTTGCCGATGACAGAGTTGCTCCCAAAGTCTGTGCAGATTATTCCCAACTCGCGAGTGATGATTTACTGGAAGATGTCAAGCTGTGTCAACAAATTGTCGAGAAAAATGCTACGGAAATGCTTGTTTTAGATCAGACTCGTCCTGATATTGGACTGAGGGTAGCTAAAGTGATCGTTCCGGGAATGCGTCATATGTGGAAAAGATTAGGTTCAGGACGGCTTTATGAGGTTCCAGTAAAAATGGGTTGGTTGAAAGAACCATTGGCAGAAAATCAACTCAATCCCTTTCCGATGTGGATGTAAGCTCTGTTGTCAGCTATACAGTGGTCACTTTCTGACACCCTTGTCTGCCCGTCAGCTTCAATTCCAGGAGATTAATGATGAATAAAACCAAAGTTAATCTTGATATCACTCAAGAAACTCTACTTATTCCCCTTTGGGCAAGAGCCGTAGAGCAAGAAAAAGAAGATCCCATTATTAAAGACCCAAAATCAGCGAAGATTCTCCAAGAAATTGATTACGATTTTGATAAGTTTGCTGAGGCTCAGGACAGCCAGGTGGCCTGCTGCCTGCGAGGATTGATTCTAGACAACTGGGTGCGAAACTATCTCCTAGAAAACCCTAAAGGACCCATTGTAGAAATTGGCGCTGGACTGGACACGCGCTTCGAGCGAGTCGATAATGGGCTATTACACTGGTTTGACTTGGATCTGCCGGACTCAATGACATTGCGGCAGCAGTTTTTTGAGGCAACGAAGCGTCGTCACTTTATCACTGCTTCTGCCTTAGATACGGGTTGGATAGATCGGGTCAAGGCTGCTGGAGAAGGACCTTGGATGTTTGTGGCAGAGGGGGTGCTGATGTATCTGAGCGAAGCGCAGGTGAAGCAGCTATTTGCCAATCTCTTGCATCATTTTCCCGGTTCCTGGTTTGCATTTGATTCCATGTCACCCTACATGGTGGAAAATCAGAAGCGCCATGACTCGCTTAAATACACCTCAGCCAAGTTTGATTGGGGGATTCAGGACATTTGGCAGGTTAAAGATTGGGATTGTCGGTATAACGTAATGGCAGTTTGCACGTTTCATGACTTGCCAGCCAAATATTATCAACGCTTTTCCTTAAATACTCGTTTTATTTCCTCAATTCCTCTGTTTAACGGAATGTATCGTCTTGCGCTAATTAGATTAGGGTGAATTCAAGTAACTTCATAGGTATCTTAATTGATACAGTATAATCGACACACACGCACCCCCCACTGTTAAAATCGGTTTTCTCGTATTTTTATCCACGATAAAGGCTGCAATTTATACAATTATGGACTAATTTTACATGGCGATGCCACAGGCTTGCCGCTCCCTTGTCTACGCCAATCCCAAATCTTCAAACGTCCAAAATTGGCAATGTGACAATGCGCGGGTGCGCGTGGGTGGGGTAGAAAATCTTAGAAGCGCAGTGGCTATTAGAGGGAGTAAATCCGATTCTGTAACTCCGTTGCGCTGATCTCAATGGAACACTCGCTATCTGAATATTTCTGCTAAAATGAGATGCTCTCTCATTGACAATTATAGGACTTACGCACTTTACAAATCAACTATTGTGTGCATAACAACCTAGTGCCAACTTCCGTGCGGTTCTACAATAGTCAGATGAGCGCAAAAATTTCCCATGTCTATCTCACTCGTGCATAAGTTGATTTTGCTTGCACTTAATAAAAGAAGGAAGGAAAGCAAATAAGTCTGACTCACATAATCAGATTTTTGTCAATGCGTAAGTCCTTAATTATAGAAAGACGTGAAATGCTAAAATCAACGACCAAGCTGCTCAAAAACCCCTCAGCATGGAATGCTGGAGGAGCTACACAAACAAAGCTCCGAAGTTCCCTAGGCTGGGAAACCCGCCTTCAGGACTTCTCTGTGCCGACCCAGGCTAGAACGACTTTTCGGCATTTAGTCCTTCCTTGCCTTGCAGACAATGTTCGTATAGCCGCACCCTTGAGAGTGTCGGGCTTCTAGGAGAATGAAACAGCCCTAGATAGGTAGATGATTCAGAAAAAACATTTTTGTACAAATTTAGGAGGTAAATAGAGGGTATGGCAAACGATACATTTCGTATAGTTTTCCAAGGTAAACAAGTTTCTCAAATTACTGCATATATATGGCGGTATATTGATGATACAAAGGAACCAGAAAAAGCTGATCATGCCAAGAAATTAAAGCAGTACTTTGCTGCCAGAGAGCAAGAAAACCAAGATCTCACAAAACAGAAAATAAATATCAGCAGTTTTCTAAGGGTAGCTTCTAACTTAGCCACTCTTAAATTAACGGATTTGTTCAAGGCTGATCCTAAGAAGTGGCTGGAAAGTGACAAAGATAAAGGTGTTCCTCCAACCGAGGAAGTAAAATTACTGATTGCTGTCTTTGGTGAGGAGCGTATTAAAACAGATCCCAATTATGTTTCTCCTTTGTTTAGTGAAGCAGAACTTAGAGAAGGAGAAGCTACGCCTCATTATGAGTTTCATATCGATGTAACTTCCTTTAAGGGTACGCTTAGCGATCCTGATCTAGAACGTTCTTCTGCTTTCAGGTTTAACATTGCTTTTCCTGCGCGCCCACAACTCGGGGAAGCGACGGTTACTACTGAGGAGTTGGAGAATTGGATAAAAGATCAACAGACATCGGTGCCGAATAGCATTTATATCCCAGTTACCACTTGATTAAGATCGGCAAGGGCTTCAAAACTTGAACTTATCCAAATTTTCATGTCTGACTAGCTCATTGCTTCAGAGTTATTTCATTTTTTCATACTCCACTTCCACCAAGAAATTTATTTCTTGGCTCATTGGTTAAGTCTGTTAAAACGGACTAAAGTTCTGTTCAAGAGTTTCTTTTAACCAAGCTTCTACAATGAGGCACGGAGTAAAATCCCTGCCTCATTATTTGTTACTAAGATGAGAAGCAGTGCAACATAAATTACAGCAATTTTCAGGTAAATAGACCACATTGTAGGAGCGCAAGGCATTGCGCCCCTACCACCGATT